>SKGY01000065.1 GCA_007117235.1 Balneolaceae bacterium | reverse complement strand
GTTCACACGCTGTACACAGTAACTGCATTTCTCAATTACACCACGGAAACGAACAGTAACTTCTGGATTCATTGCCATCTGGATAATTTCCGGATCATCACCTGTTGTTAAGTACTCTTTCGTGTAGTTGAAGAAATTGAATCGTCGAACCTTGAATGGACAGTTATTTGCACAATATCTTGTACCGATACATCTGTTGTATGTCATCTGATTCATACCATCTTCACTATGTGTTGTGGCTGCAACAGGACAAACCTGTTCACATGGTGCCAATTCACAGTGCATACATGGTACCGGCTGATGATAAACCTTTGGATTGTCCTGATCACCTTCATAGTAGCGATCCGTTCTGATCCAGTGCATAATTCTTCTGCGGCCAACTTCACGTTTACCAATCACCGGTATGTTGTTTTCCGCCTGGCATGCGATAGTACATACACCACAACCAAAGCAGGCATTCAAATCGATAGCCATTCCCCATTGAGGTTGGTGATCCGGTCCATATTGTTCAGTGAACAGAGAGATTGGTCCGCGATCATCGCCTTTGGCCTGAGCTTCTTTTAAGCCGGGCACTTTAAATCCGTGGAAGCTTTCAAACGTTGCGAAGTCCGGCTTCTCTTTATACTCTTCCAGAGAAGCAGTTCGAATCATGTCACGTCCTTCAAGACTGTGGTGATCCTGAACACAAGCGATTTCATATTTGGAGCCGGTTGCTTCTACATTGGCTGCCTGAAAGAACATTGCAGTGCTCGTTCGAAGAGGGTAGGTATCAATACCAACGCCATCAGCTACACGGCCTACATTTTCTCTACCGTATCCTGTTGTTAAAGTGATAGAATTATCAGCATGGCCCGGCTGTACCCAGGCTGCAATCTCAATTGTTTGCCCGCCTGCTGAAATTCGCACGGTAGGTACATCATTACCTTTAAAGCTTCTTTCAGATGGAAGGCCAAGAGATTCGGCAGTTCTAGGACTCATTAGCGCAACATTATCCCATGTAATTTTTGTCATGGGTTCAGGCAGCTCCTGTAGCCAGCCATTATTTGCAAAACGACCATCAAATAGTCTTGCGTCGGGCTTAATACAGATCTCCATTCCTGAGACTGGCTCTGAAGATAAATGAGGACGTATATTTGAACCGAAATTGCCAGCGAGGGAGACATTTACACTGTCAAATCCACTATCCGGATCAATACCGTCGTGTAAAATCTGTTCCCATGTGCGTGTGAAGTTAGAAGAGAAATATCCTCTCCATGTATCCTGTACAAGATCGTATCCTGCACTTTCTTCACCGGATATAATAGTCTGTAAAAACTCAATTTCACTTAAACCGCCAAAGAGTGGAAGAATCTGTGGTTGAATAATGGATCGCTGTCCTGAATAAGATAGTCCATCACCCCAAGTTTCAAGGAAGTGAGCACGATTTACATGCCAGTCGCAAACTTTTGATGTCTCGTCATAATAATCAGCGAGATGAATTTTAGTTTCAACATTTGCCAAAGCCTGGACTAAACCAAGGTCGGCCGGAGCAGTGTAGGCTAAATTAGTTCCTATAAAAACGACTGTTTCATAAACGCCTGACTTCAATTCGTTTATAGCATCAAGGAAGGCTTGATTTTCATTTCTATTGCCTCTGAATGGCAATTCATGATAAGTGACCGTGTTTCCGGAGTTTCCTAAAGCTCGATTAATGGCAGCTACAGCGGCATGTGCACCCACTGAGTGCTGTTGTCCAATTGTAACTATCGAACTCTCTTGAGTATCAAGCAACTCATTTGCGAGTCGTGTAACCCAGTCATGGGAAGAAAATTGATTTGTTACATTATTGAACGCAGATAACCAACTTACGCTTTCTGATAATTTAGAAGCTAAAGCGTATGTGAACGTTTCAATTTCTGAAGACTTTAATTTCAAACGGTGATCTGCATATGAACCGGTTGATGTGTAAGAATTTTCTATTGCATAAATCCGAGACATTGAGTCATCTACAGATGTGACTTTTCTGCGTCCGGTAGTTTTTACTGCGTTTTCAACGCTATTTTTATGTCCATAAGGACTCATGAAATCATCATCGAGAGAAACTACGACGTCTGCTTTATCAAAATGATTTACTGTTCTCAAGCGTCTGCCAAATGCTAACTGAGTTCCTTCAATCGCATTGTCTTCAGAGAATGGTTCAAAAGTAACCCAGGAAGAGTTAGGAAATGTGTTTCCTGCTGAATCTTTAAGTCTGTTATATGTTGGGGAAGAATTTGCCTCACTTATAAATAGGATGTTCCTGTTTCGATCAGAAAAATGTTCAGAAGCAAAATTCACAAAGTCAGCTTTCGATACAGTTTCACCGTCTCTTCTTGGAGATCGTGATCGGTCTGGATCATATAGACTTAAAATACCAGCCTGATTGTAGATATTTGTACGTCCTCCACTTGAAGGATGATCTTCATTACCCTCAAGTTTGGTTGGGCGACCTTCATTGTTTTCAACTACTAATCCTGTAACAGTATCCTGAAAGGGCATACTGGTGGCGTAGAA
This sequence comes from Balneolaceae bacterium, assembly GCA_007117235.1. Taxonomy (GTDB): domain Bacteria; phylum Bacteroidota; class Rhodothermia; order Balneolales; family Balneolaceae; genus Rhodohalobacter. Next base: position 5,340 of record SKGY01000065.1, on the reverse strand, counting down.
ATTTGGAACGCCTAATACAATGTCTTCAGGTTGCCTGCTGTATGGTAATATTTTTTGAACCGGCTTTCGGCAGGAAGCAAATCCTGCAAGTGCGATAGAAGCACCCATAACACGCAGAAAGCTTCGTCTGGAAACCTGATCGGTTAGTTCAGTAGCATTTTCAGGAAATTCACGCTCTACAAACTTTTCGTACTCTTCGTTTTGAGCAAGTTCGTTTAAGCTTTTCCAATAAGTAGTTTGATTCGACTGATCACTCATTCTTTACAGAATATTAAATTGAAACTCGAAGTTTGAACTATTTGATTTTAATAGTGGCAACTCTGGCAATATGTTGGAGCATTTATATTGTGCTTGGCTACAAGCTCCCGGCCAAGTTCAAGCTGGTTATCAGCAACGTAACCCATAGTCGTAACCTCAGATACAGGTCTGACATGTTTTTCGGGTTCTCTATGGCAATCAAGACACCATCCCATACTAAGTGGCTCAGCCTGATAGACAACCTCCATTCGATCAATACGACCATGACAAGATTCACAACCAACACCCACACTTACGTGAGCAGAGTGATTGAAATATGCGTAATCGGGCAACATGTGAACTTTAATCCACTCTATTGGCTCACCAGTTTCCCAGCTGTCGCGCACCGGCTGAAGTGCTTCGCTATCTGTTTTAATTTGATTGTGACAATTCATGCAGGTTTGAGTAGCAGGAATGTTTGCATACTTCGATTCAGTTACCTGATTGTGACAATACTGACAATCCATACCCAATTGACCAACGTGAACTTTATGACTAAACGGAACGGGTTGCTCCGGCATGTAGCCAACGTCAGTGAATTCAGGAGAGAAGAAGTACCATACTCCAAATATGGCAGCGTTCAGGAAAATGATTGAACCAATAATGATTCGCTTGGGCATTTCATCTGCCCATTTTGGAAAAATCTGAGACATAAAATCAGTGGATAATTACCAATTGCTCTTATTTGTACACCTGTTGATAAGGTCGGCATGAAGGTACCGAAAATTTAAAATTCTCCATACCAAAAGTAGTCTGATATCTCATATTTAAAATCATTCTAAATAGAATGGTTGTGATAAGACACCTGAGCTCTACTTGCCTGACAAGATATGATACACCTTATAAAATTGCTGAAAAATTGGTCACTAATTTTTAGCGCATTGTGCGTGCAATTACCAAGCATGATTGTTAAATATTAAACGAATCAAAAAGATGTTGAATGATAGTGATTTAGGAACGATTAATTTATTTGCGATTGTTTTCGGCTGAGTTAAATGATAGAGCTAAGGGATAATAAAAGCTGAAAATGTCAATTTTTATTTCCAATGAATGCGCTATTTTTGTGCGTACAATTATGAAAAATTTTAAACATGACGTGTTGATATGGATTCTGACGTAACTAAAGAGCTGACTGTAGATTTCCTCAAAAGCATCAGTGTTTCTAAAGCGCTTGGGGTAATTTTACTGGTTAGTGCTGGGGCATTCCTTTTTTTGGTTTGGTTGATCTACTTCAGGGAAACCGCTGAGGAGACAGCTTCCTGGGTGGCGAACCTTCCGGCGCTGAATGCCTTTTTAAATAGCGTGAGTACTGTGTTAATCCTTGCTGGGTTTGTAGCGATCAAGCAAAAGAAGTATGTAAAGCACATGAAACTTATGTTGACAGCATTCATAACCTCATCATTATTTTTGATTAGCTATCTGATCTACCATCATTTTGTTGGCCACACACCATTCCCGGGAGAAGGCACGATCCGTATAGTCTATTTTTCTATTCTTATATCACACATAATTCTCTCTGCTTTTGTAGTGCCTCTTGTATTAACTAGCTATTACTTTGCTTTTGCGGGTAAGTTTAAAACTCACAGAAAAGTATCGAAGTGGACGTTTCCTATTTGGCTCTATGTATCTGTTACCGGAGTAATGATTTTTTTCATTCTAAACGCATACGTATAAAAAAAGGGTTGCACACTTCTCAGCATGCAACCCAATTCTGTATGTTCATTGTTTTTTAACTAAGAAACTGCTCGCCTGGTTTAGGAATCTTTACTTCCGTATCGCAGTACTCTTCGGTAAATGATTTAAACTCTTCCGGATCTCCAGTTAGTACCGGGAATGTTCCATAGTGAATAGGTATTGCTATTTTTGCTCCAATCATATCACAACATATGGCAGCTTCTTGTGGGCCCATTGTGTAATGGTCTCCAATAGGTACAGCGATTACGTGTGGGTCATATATCTCACCATAAATTTCAAGATCACTGAATACATTGGTGTCACCCAAGTGGTAGAAGCAGATATCATCTTCGAATGACACTACAAGTCCACCGGCTTCGCCCGCATATTCGCCACCAAACGATGAGCTGTGATTCGCATTAACAAGCGTCACAGAGAAATCGTCAAAGTGAACCGTACCACCCTTGTTAAATTCGATTCGTTTATCTTCGGCTAGTCCATTTTTCTTCAATAATTGAGAGAGCTCAACCTGAGCAACTACTGTACACCCTGTTCGTTTTGCGATGTCTAATGTATCGCCCACGTGGTCTTCGTGCCCGTGAGTCAAAAGTATATAGTCAACGTTTTCCGGTTTCTTAAACTCTTCAGGGGTAGTTGGGTTCTGTGATAAAAAAGGATCAATCAGAATAGTTTTTCCGGATGGTGATTCTAGTTTAAAAGCTGAATGTCCCAGCCACCATGCTTTTACATTGGTTTCCATAAATTATTCCCTGTATTTGATTAGTCTTTGTGATACATCTATTAACAAGTGATATTGCCGATTCGTTTATTGTAATAATCAATCATTTATAAAATAGGTAGTTGCTGATCAATAAAGAAGTTCATTACTTGAGGGAAGTGACAAACGTTTAATTAATAGGAGAATTAATATGTCGGTTCGAATAAAAATACACCCGGATTCGCCACACAAAAAGAAAATATTCGAAGTTACAGATGAATTGTTAAAAGGAGGTGTTGGTGTGATTCCAACCGATAGCCAATACGCTTTGGTTTGTGATTATCAAAACAAGAAGGGCATCGACAGAATCAGGCAGATTCGCAGTCTTGACAAGAAGGATCACTTAACAGTAATGTGCCATAGTTTGCAGCACGTATCTACATTCGCTAACCTTTCTGACGATAATTTTAAACTTATTAAGCGCCTCATACCCGGCCCGTACACTTTTATATTGCCCGCAACCAGAGAAGTCCCCCGACTTCTTATTCATCCTAAAAAAAGGACAGTTGGTATACGTGTTCCGGATCATCAAATAAGTCTTGATATGATTAATGAGCTGGGAAGACCGGTATTAGCAATTACTGCAAAAATCCCTAATGTGGAACATGCTCATCCGGAAGATGGCGATAGAGAACTTTTCCTTACCAGATTTGATATGGTTGCCGATGTTGTTGTAGATGACCAACAGCCACTATCTGCTAATGAGACAACCATAGTCGACCTCACAGGAACGATACCTCAACTTTTGAGACGTGGGCTTGGAATGAATAGATTAAATGAGGCACTCGCATTGGAAGGATTAACAATGAATGAATCTTAAAAGATATGAAAATTGCTATTAATACCGGTGGTGGAGATGCACCGGGTCTCAATGCAGCAATTCGTTCAGCAACTCTTTCAGCAATTAGCAGAGGTTGGGAAGTGGTTGGTATTAAAAATGGTTACGGTTCTATCTACACAGACCAGCCGTTTATACCGCTAACCGCTGAAAGAGTTCGAGGCATTACGATGCAGGGTGGTACAATACTAGGAACCGCTAACAGGGGTAATCCATTTGAAATGCCGTATCAAAAAAGTGATGGCGGATGGGACCTTGAGGATAGATCAGACGAAGCAGTGGATGTGTTCAGGCGATATGGTGTGGAAGCTTTGGTAGCGATAGGGGGTGATGGGTCGATGAGAATTGCCAATCGTCTCAGTAAAAAAGGGGTTAATGTAGTAGGTGTTCCCAAAACAATTGATAACGATATATGGGGCTGTGATGTATCGCTTGGGTTTGACACTGCCGTTACCACAGCAACTGAAGCAATTGATAAAATCACAACCACAGCCGAATCTCATCATAGAATAATGGTGGTTGAGGTGATGGGGCGCTATGCGGGATGGATTGCACTGCATTCGGGATTATCAGCCAGCGCTGATGTTATTTTAATCCCGGAAATTGAATTCTCTCTTGACTCTATTTCGAAGAAAATCATGGAAAAAGAGGCTCGTGGTGAAACTTACTCAATTATCGTAGTGGCTGAAGGAGCAACGGAGAGAGAGGGTTCGCGTTTTGTAAAAGGAAAAGTGATAGGCCAGGCTGAACAACTTGGTGGTGTTGGCGAGTATCTGGAAAAAGAGTTAAGTGAAATGACGGGCAAGGAGGCTCGATCATTAGTATTGGGTCATCTGCAAAGAGGAGGTACTCCATCCACATATGACAGGCTTATATCACTGCGTTATGGAGCTGCAGCAGTGAGAGCACTGGAAGATCAGGATTTCAATAAGATGATTGTGATGCAGCAAAACAGAATCAAAAGAATTCCTTTATCTGATGTTGCCGATAAAATGAAGTTGGTACCGCTTGATAGTGATACCATCCTGACAGCAAAAGAAATTGGTATAAACTTAGGAGAATAGCATGAGCTTTTTTAGTGGACTAAGGGGAATGATGAGTGGTGGTAAGCCTATGATTTCGGAGAAGTGGAATATTCCGGAATCCGAGTCAGACGTTGATGCAATTCTTTCAGCCGGAACACACGTGATATATAAACACAGTTTTACCTGTGCTACTTGTATGTTTTCAAAAATGAAAGTGGAAGAGGTTCTTGAAGAGAATGCTGATAATGCCCGCTTTCATTTTATAGATGTGAGGACTAATCGCACAATTTCTAATTTAATCGCAGAGAAAACAGGTATTCGTCACGAGTCTCCGCAAGCAATCATTTTAAAAGATGGAAAGGTATTTGATCACCAATCTCATGGATCAATTACAAAAAAAATGATTGAAGAGGCGATTATATAAATATGGTTCAGTTAAGACCTGCCTGAATCTCTTTAAGTTTACTCAGGGCTCTCTCGTTTAGATTTGCAAACATCTCTTCAGAAATATCACCGGTTGTAAATTTCATTCTCAGCCATACTATATATGTTGCCATCACATCCTCATAGCAGTAGTGTTCTATTTCAGAGAGCTTACTTTCCCGGTGCATCGCCAATACTTCATTACCTTCAGCAGTTTGTTTAAATGGTACATCAATCAAGTAACCAAGGTGTTTTAGCTTGGGGTAAGAACTGGCACCGTAGTTGCTAAACTCATCCATCAGGTC
>SKGY01000246.1 GCA_007117235.1 Balneolaceae bacterium | reverse complement strand
GTTTATTTCAGACATAGTACTATTTGTTAGTTCAATTGATTAGATATAAAAAGACGAGAGAAGGACTAAACCCAGGTTTATTTTATTCCCGATATACTGCGGTTAAGCTACAAATTTTTTTTGCTTTAAGAACAGAAACCTTGTGTAGTTTTTACTTTCAATATCCCCCGATTAAAATGGGTACGCAATGAACTTTAATCATGTTTCATTAGTTAAGCCGATAAATAAAATCACGCCGTTGTTTACTCATTGAGCTAAGACGCTCCAAAGATCTGCGCATGTCGAAACTTTCTGCCGAAGACAAATTCATAGACGTTTCTGACTATGGAAGACCCATAGCTGTGGTAATTGCCAATAAATTAAAGAATACATCAGCAACCCCTGTTCACGTTACATTGCTTTTTGGGCTCTGTGGCCTTGCCGCGATTGTAAGCATGCTTAATGGCTATTATATATTGGCCGGAATACTTCTGATCTTAAAATCAGTTCTCGACGCCGCTGATGGAGAGCTGGCACGTGTGAAACAGATACCGTCATACACCGGTAGGTACCTTGACTCTGTGTTTGATATCATACTGAATCTGCTCATACTATTAACAATATGGCATATTACTGACTACTCTATCTGGTTGACTCTTCTTGCGTTTGCATGTCTTCAGCTTCAGGGTACTCTCTACAACTATTACTATGTGATACTGAGGCACCACTCGGCAGACGGTGATAAGACTAGTAAAATCTTTGAAACAGAAATACCGATTGCATACAAACGAGAGAGCCAAAAAACTGTAAATGTCTTATTTACTCTCTACACAATGTTCTATTCTGTTTACGATAGAATTATTTACAAGCTAGATCGTAATGCTCCGGAGGCCAAACCATTCCCGAACTGGTTTATGACGCTCATCTCAATCTACGGTCTCGGATTTCAACTCTTGATCATCTCCGTGATGCTTGCTGCAGGATGGGTTGATCACATCATTCCGTTTTTTATCTCCTATTCAATCTTTATACTACTATTCATCGCCACCCGGAAATTTTTATTGGCAAATTCTTAATACAAACTGGAAGATTTGTACAGTTTTTAAAAAGATTGTTTATCTAAATGTGACATACAATTTATGTCATTCTGAACTTGGTTCAGAATCTCCCATTTTAATGGAGATAGGGGATACTGAACCAAGCCTGCCTGCGCTGAAGCTTCGGAAGAAAGGTTCAGGATGACTTTGAAAAACTTTTCCAGTCTCATTTGAAAACTTTCAATCAAACCGACAATATATATGGCCAAGCTCAAACTTGATCTACATGACATCTACAATAAGGGTGATCTGATTGACCGAGAGCTCGATAGAATTATCGATGAAGCTATCGAAAAAAAGATCAAGACCGTTGAGATTATTCCGGGCAAGGGGTCAGGTCAGCTAAAGAAGAAAGTGTTGAGATTTCTGGACCAAAAACACATCAAGCAGAAATATCACCGTATAGATAAAGACAGCAAAAACTTTGGCCGGCTTTTTGTCTATTTCAAATGAGTTTGAGATAATGAGTTGAACCTAAAAAGTCCCCCTTCGAAGGGGGAAGAGTCTCGCGTAAGCGTGACGAGGGGGATGACCATCTGAGCGTTGATTTGAATCAGATATTCATTAATAGCTTTGAGATCTTGACTGGTCATCCCCCATTGCCCCCTTCAAAGGGGGACACTCCTTAAACAAAATTTATCGCTAAATCCTATGAATGTTTAAAATTTTAGGATGTAGCATCCCAAACCGGTTTATTCAAAAACCGAGATAGCGTCTCAGCATCTTTAAGAATGACTGACTTTTTACCGTGATCAACACCATTAATCCGCTTACCGTCATTCATTACGAGATTTAGTTCATAGCTGTAATAGCCCTGTTTATCTCCACGAATATATTCAGCAATAAGCTGAATGGCATATATATCATTAAGCCTGACCTGGTCTTCTGAATCAGCATGCTGAGAGTAGAAGTCAGGCGTTTTTCGGGTCTTCCAGAACATTCCGATTGTCTTATCAAAAACGGTGGGTACAGTGCTGCTGTAAAGAACCCATGCACCTACCCCGCCAAATAAGAGTCCCATGATTGATAAAAAAGCTATGGCTCCTCCATCTTCACCTGCAATTAGCGGAATCAGTATCATTAACCCTCCAACCGCTATAAACAGACTGCTAAATAACACCATACCTGTTGAAGCTTTAAACTCCATTCGATCGTAGCGAACTTCAACTAATTTATGTGATTTAAAATTTGTACCACCTCGTTTGCACGGCGTCCACTCTGTTTGTAATGCGAGCTCATCACCAAATCGTGAGGCGTCAAATGGGGCAGGTCCTTCTGCCGCTTTCTTTATCGCTTCTTTGATTTTTTTAAACATGACTGACGAGTTTTATTAATCGGGGTGTACTCCTCAATATGTGGCAATAATAGTAAATCAAACTTAAAAGAACACTACCCCGCTGCGTCCCAGAGTGGTTTGTTCAAAAATTCGGCCAGTTTTTCAGCATCTCTTCGAAGTACAACTTTGCCCCCATGTCGCATTACATTTACCCTTCTAAGATTATCAAGTACAAAATTTAATTCATAAATGTAATATGAACTTTTATCTGATCTCACATATTGAGAAATCAATTGTAGAGCGTAGACACCACTCAGATCATAGACGTTTTCATTGTTCATAAGCTCAGGCTTTACGTCCGGCCCCTCTTTACCTCTCCAGTATTTCCCTATTGACTTGTCGAAGACTGTAAGTTTATTTGATGACCTCAGTGAAAACAATCCACCAGCGATAAATATACCGCCGAAAACCAGTGAGAAAACTACCATCTGCCAAATCTCTGCTCCCTCAAAACCCTCGGCATTTAAGATGAAAAATATAGGCACCAAAACACCTACTCCTATAAAGACAAAACTGAACATTTTGCTCTTCATGCCGGGCTGAAATTCAAATCTGCTTAGGTTGACTTCAACCAGATTATGTGTAGTGAAATTACTGCCGCCTGATTTTAATGGTGTCCATTGAATTTGTTCTGCAACGGGATCATTAAATCTGCTAGCATCAAACGTGATTGCGTTTTTACCCTGTGCTATGTGCTCTTTTAAGTTTTTTAATTTATTAAGCATACCCCTTCCCCACTATTTAATTGGATTTGATGCCATCAGAATTCAACTGACTAATGCTACTAATCTATCCGGCTATTCTTGCTAAGCGAACCTGAATATCTCGCACACATTTCATCATAAATGAAATGCTATCTTTATAGCGAGTTTAATGGGGATTTACTGTCATCGCTAAGTAAAGAAATCGAAACTAACTATGTAGCAAAAGATGTATATATATGGATAAGGATCAATCTTTTTTTAACCACGAAGACTCGAAGCTTCACGAAGGGGAAGGGCTAGTATAGAAATTGGCCTTAGCATGATTTAGAAAGGCAGATCGCCGTCGTCAACGGGACCGAAATCTATAACATTGTCATCGGGGGATTGATGTTCAGGCGAATTCTTTGGCTCGCCCTTTTCAATTTTCCAGGCTTTTACATCTGTATACCATTTCCCTTTGTACTCCCTGCTTTGGATATCAATGTAAGCGGTTATCTTCTCTCCCTCTTTAATGGCCGACTGATCAACCTGATCTCCCCACTGCGTAACACATACCAATCTTGGGAATTTCCCGGGAGTTTCTAAAATGAAATCCTGCTTCTTCCACGGACCATTTTTCCCATCTCCTGATTGAAGCTCTAATATTTGTTTAACGGTACCGGAAATTTGAAGATCCATGAATGTGTCTTTCGATTTTAAATTATCCTATAGATAAGCAGGTTGAGAGTCGATATCAAGAACCACTTCGTCTAAACATCAACCCTCAACACTAACGTAACTAAACTGCTACTTCTTCTCTAAGACTTTTCTCAAGTTCACCTACCGAGAGATAAAGCTGCTCAAACGAATCGATCTCATAGTATTGAGTCTGTATTTCAGATGTGATGAAATCATTATTTAAAACCTTTTCAACATCGTAAGGCGATATATTGATATCATCTTCAAATATATGATTCGATTCACCGGATGACGAGATTATTCCTGCCCCATAAATCCGGGTAGCCTCTTCCATCTTGATCAATCCAAACTCGATCGTGAACCAATACAGCCGCTGAAGCTGTTTTTCAACGATCTTATTATGACCATATTCCACACCAAGTGCACCAAACTGCTGCACAAATTTTGCATACTCAGGATTCATCAGAAGTGGAATGTGCCCAAAAATGTCATGGAACATATCGGGCTCTTCGAGATAGTCGAGCTGACTCATTTTCCTTAACCAGGTGGAGGAACAAAATTTCTTCTCAGACAGAAGTTTGAAAAACTGATCAACAGGAATTAGACCAGGCACAACCATGATTGACCAGCCACTCTCTTCCAAAAGTTTCTCGTTCAGTTCATCAAAATTGGGAATTTTATTCGGATTAAGAACGTCACTGAGTTTGTCGAGACAGTTCAGGTATTCAGGGTGGGCTTTGCCTTGTAGATTTTTCACCTGTCTGTCGAACAGCGTTTTCCAAACTTTAAAGTCTTCACTGTTATACTTTGAATAGTCTTGCGTCATTTGTTGCATATTGCACTTCGTAGTTTTTACTATTTAGGGACAAAATTGGGAGCTAAAATAAGACTTTCTGAATGCAATACGTTCCGAAAATCGATTATTTTTCGAGGTTTTTACTTCACTTTGATTTGAGTAGATTTTCCGAACGCGTACATACTAAAATCCATACTGATTATGAAGCCATCAACCACAATTCAGGCTGTTTTGATTCTTGTACTTCTCATTTTAGCAAGCTGGCAGTTTCTAAAAATTGACTCACTTGAAGAGGAAATTCATGAGCTGAAACAACCGTCACTTTATGTGACAATGAATCAGCTGCAGAATCAATCGCATAAGCTGTTTTATGCTCTGGAAAATCAAAATCAGGAGCTTGTAGATTTCTACATCCATGAACTGGAAGAGTCTGCCGAAACATTGATTGAAGCAAACGTTGAGTATCATGGTCAACCTGTGGGTGAGCTCTCTAGAACAATGCTTTTGGCGCCGGTAGAGAGCCTCGAGGAAGCCGTTGATGATGGCGACTGGGAATTGGCAAACCAGCGATATCAGGTGCTCATTCAATCTTGTAACAGCTGTCATGTTTCTACCGGCTATCCTGCCATTGTAATTAAACAACCTGACATGGAAAACCCCTTCAATCAGGATTTTTCTGTGAGAGAGTGACGAACGAACAGATTTGATCGGTGTTATAAAATGTAACTCTCTTGTATCATAAAGCGATTATTACTTATTTCCTGCTCACAACTAACCTATTTCAAAATTCTATGACTTCTAAGCTGCTCACATCACTCATAGCCGTTCTATTTCTGTATGGTGCCTGCTCTCAAAATCAGGATTTGTACGACCTTTTAAATCTGGAAGAGATTACTGTTGAGGAACTTCAGGAAGGGTATCAAAACGGAGATTTCACCATTCAACAAGTAACCAATGCTTATTTAAACCGAATTGATGCAATTGACAAAAATGGGGTCAGACTCAACTCTATGGGAGCTGTTAACCCCAATGCTTTGGAAATTGCGGCAGAGCTTGATCGTGAACTACAGGAAGGAAATATCCGCGGTCCACTGCACGGAATTCCAATTGTAATCAAAGACAACATCGACACATTTGATATGCCAACTACAGCCGGCTCTCGGTTTCTGGATGGATCCATCCCGCCCAAAGATGCATTTATTACTCAAAAACTTCGCGAACAGGGTGCAATCATTTTAGGAAAAACAAACCTGAGCGAGTGGGCAAACTTTCACAGCAGTTTTGGCTCAAGTGGCTGGAGCGGATTAGGTGGACAGGTAAACAATCCTTATGATCTGACAAGAAATCCATGTGGCTCAAGTTCGGGATCGGGTGCAGCGGTATCTGCCAATTTAGCTTCCATTGCGATCGGAACTGAAACAAACGGATCCATTGTATGCCCATCCAATGCTAATGGCGTTGTAGGTTTCAAACCAACTGTTGGTCTATGGAGCCGAAGCGGAATTATTCCAATTTCTTACACTACAGATAGTGCCGGTCCTATGACCAGAACTGTTCGCGACGCAGCAATTCTATTGGGTGCTTTAGCGGGAGTTGATCAAAACGACGAGTTAACGTTAGCCGCAGAAGAGCATACTCACAGCGATTACACTCAATTTTTAGATGAAAACGGTTTACGGGGAAAACGAATTGGACTTCATACCCAAACTTTAGGTGGTCATTTCAGGGTTGACACGCTGGTACATCAAACCGTTCGAAAACTTGAGGAGCTTGGAGCTGAAGTGATCGAAATAGAACGCATCTCAGAAGTTAACATCGGCGGTGACGCTTTTCGGGTGCTGCTTTATGAGTTTAAGGATGGATTGAACAAATACTTCGCATCACTGGGCGAAAACGCACCTGTTAAGAGCGTGGATGAACTCGCAGAAATGACTCGAAACAGTCCTGAAGAGACTGCAATGTTTGACCGTGATCTGATTTTTCAGGCTGCGGAAGCAGGAGATTTAGATTCAGATGAGTACAGGGAGTCACTGGAACGAATGCTCCGATACAGTCGTGAAGAAGGAATCGACAAGGTGATGGAAGAACACAATTTAGATGCGATCATGGCGCCAACGGGCTCTCCTGCATGGAAATCAGATCATACCATGGGTGATAATTTCCGAGTGGGTTCAAGTTCACCATCAGCACGTGCCGGTTACCCGATTATTACTGTACCAATGGGAGAATTAGACGGACTGCCGGTAGGTATTTCATTTTTCGGAAAGGCATGGAGCGAACCCACACTTCTGGAAATTGCATATGCATTTGAGCAAGCAACAATGCATAGAATGGTTCCTCAATTCAGAAGATAATTTTTGAACTTATCCTCTTTCCATTCCCTCTCGCTTTATACCAACACAGAGAGGGAATAAGGAGGAATTATTTAGGAACATTTATCTGCCAAAGAAGTCTGTATTGGGTTGAAACCTATTAGATAATTTCTCCCATTGAAATCGAACAATAATATATTTCCCGCAATTAAAGTGTTTGGAATCACTTTAGTTATCGGGATACCTTCCGTTTTTTTCACATTTCTTGCACTCGTATATCTGGGTGCTTTTGGCCCTGTTCCCGATCATAACGAACTGAAAAACATTCAGACACAGCAGGCGTCCCGAATCATCTCGGCTGATGGTTTACAGATGGGGACATTTCAGCTTCAAAATCGAACCATGATCGGTCTTGATGAGGTGAGCCCGGAATTGATAGACGCCCTTCTTGCCATCGAAGATATTCGATTTTATGAACACAATGGCATTGATAATCGAGCACTTGCAAGAGTGTTTGTTCGAACAATACTTTTGAGGCAAAATGCCGGGGGTGGCAGTACAATTACACAGCAACTTGTCAAAGCACTTTATCCCCGAAGAAATAGTGGCAGCATTTCTGTAGTAGCTGATAAATTCCGTGAGATGATCATCGCTCTCAGGATTGAAAAGATTTATTCAAAAGATGAAATTCTTGAGCTCTACCTGAATACCGTTTCATTTGGTGAAGATACGTTTGGTATTGAAACCGCATCATTCCGTTTTTTTAATAAACCTCCGGCTGATCTGACCCTGGCTGAATCAGCAACTCTTGCCGGGCTGCTATAGGCCACTACTTTTTACAACCCTTATCGTAATTTTGAGCGATCCGAAGTGAGGCGAAATATTGTTTTGCGCCAAATGGAGCGATATGGAATGATCTCTTCTGAAACTGCTGATAATACAATCTCTGAACCACTTGTTACTGATTATAACCGAAGGTCTTTGAGTAACAATATAGCCCCCTATTTCAGGGAGCATCTGCGGGGTGAACTTCGACTTATTCT
>SKGY01000165.1 GCA_007117235.1 Balneolaceae bacterium | reverse complement strand
TCAGTTGGGTTAGTTGTCGTTAAATTGTTCTTTTGCTTCAAGAAGTTTTAGTACCCTCTCCATACACTTCTTTTTTTCGAGAATATTTTTAGTATAGAATATTGTAGATGCAATCACAAAAGCCCATGATAAAAGTCCCAGTATCAGGCTCGACATCAGCCCTTCTGTTCCAAAATCAATAAAATGGTCAATACTGATAAATGAGAATGTGATAATTGCCAGCAGTACCAGTATGGCAAATAATCTTGTTTGCCGGAGTGATTTTCGCGCAAGCTCTTCATATTTGCCTTGTCTGAATAGCTCACGTTCACTGAAAAGAAAGAATTTTTCGTATTGGTTAAGCTCTTCCTCAACCATTGCAGTAAAAATATCGCTTTGAGACATATGAGATGTAATTTTGGGTATCTAATACTAATCTAACAATAACTTAATGCTTATACATTTCAAATTTACAAGATGTTTTAGTACAATAACTTAGGTCATAAATTAAAAGATGAGAAATATGATAGATTTAGCACGTTTTAGAGTAAGCTTTTTAACAATTTCCCTGGTAACGTTTACAATAAGTTCACTATACGCACAGCCTCAGCCTCAAGATTTAGAACAACAGCTGATCGCGCTAAATAACGAACGACTCCAGCATATTGAACAGATAGAATTGGTTGTAGAGTCTGAATTTTTCGGAACGGCTCAAAACTCTTCATCACTACTGATTAAAGTGACTGATGGTGGATATAGCTGGTTAAAAATAATGGATGATGATGCAGATTCTGACTTGCTTTCAGGGATTTTTGATGAGCACCTGCCAACACTTATTAAAGGTGCCTCAAAGGTTGAGATGGATGTAGTTGAAGGTTTTTCTGTGTATCACGTGCTGATTGATGACGCAGATTTCTTATCCAATCTTGAAATGGGTGATCCTGATTATGATGAGTACTATGCTGAAGATCTTCAAATTTCTATATGGATTGATAGCGATGAGTTTATTTTACGAAAGGCAGAGTTCGAGCAAATTGATGAGGATGATCGAATGATTGTCACCGAAGTTCTTTTCAATAATTATGAGTACTTCGATGGACTGCCTATTGCGACAGAGATCAGCTTCTCAATTTCTGGCATGGTTGCGGATTTTTCTGATGCATATCTTGAAGAAATAGAATCATCAATGAATCAGATGGAGGCGATGTTGGACGAAATGCCAGAGGCTCAGCGCAGAGTGATTCAAGAACAGATAGAGAAGCAAAAAGTTGAGTTCGAAAAGATGAAAAATAATGGCTGGGCAAATGAGTTTCAGATTATTGTTAGCGATGTACGTGTGAACCCGTGACCCAATCGACGAATCTTATAATCTTAAACCGTCACTGTTTCAAGTTTTTGCCAACCGATATTTTCTAACGTAGGTTTAAATAGGTGAGGGTGAAGGATCTCTGCTAAAATTCTCGTGGATTCAAAAATTCTCGGCCCGGGTCTGTTGAAGTATTGATTCCCATCTAATAAAAAAACCTGATCAGTTTTAACGGCCTTAAGCTCACTCCATCCCTGTTTTGATGTCAAGGTTGTAATCTCACTTAGAGTTTGTTTGAAGTCATAACCGCACGGCATTATCGTAATCACATCAGGATCGGCATCTCTGATTGTATCCCACTCTATCCATGGGGAGTGTTTGCCGGGTTCAGCAAAGAGATGATCCCCACCGGCTATATCCATAAGCTCAGGTATCCAGTTGCCTGCTGTCATCAAAGGATCAATCCATTCAATGGTAGCAACCGTTTTTCGATTTTCACCCAATACCGTTTGCTTGATAATATCCATACGCTGTTTGATGTCACTGATAAGTAACTCGGCTCTCTCTTCCGCATCGAGAGCTTTTCCAATTATAAGAAATGAATTGAAAATACCGTCTAAATCGAGAGGAGAGACAGATACGGTACTAACATCGTCAAGATCTGTCCAGTCCTGTACAGCACGTTGTACATCGCTGAGGGAGACAGCACAAACCTCACAGTGATCCTGAGTTAAAATTACATCAGGCTCCAGTTTTGACAGCAGCTCAGCGTCTACTTCATAAACAGATAATCCCTGTTCAACAAGATGCTTCACATTCTTATCAATCTCTTTGCTTTGACCGTTACTTCTATACTTTGGCTTTGTGAGAATTGGAAGGTCTGAAATATTTTCAGGCCAGTCGCACTCATGAGATCTGCCTACAATTTGATTTTTAAATCCAAGTGACGAAGCTATTTCAGTTGTGCTCGGGAGTAACGAAACAATGCGCATTGATGAACTAATTTTTGTCGATTTATTTATGCAAGCGAAATTCTCGCTCATTCGTTTACTTACTTAAACGAACTATTCACTTACACCATTTGAAATAGTTCCAAGTGGTTCGTCGGAATTAAAAGGTGGGAATGGATACTCGTCAGGAGTAACCACAACTCCCGTTGTTTTTTTCAGTGGATGGGATGAGTTCACATCAAAAACTGCCTCAACAAACCACGCGGTAAAACCGGATTCGGGTATGGAAATTTCCACGAACACATTTCCGTCTTCCTCAATATCGATTGTCTGAGCAAGCCATATGCGGTCGATTACATAGAGTCTGAAATCTCTGTCATTGGGATTGTGTGCACTCCAGAGGAGTAACTCATCCGGCATATTATCCGAATCGAGCTGTACTCTGAATCCACCCTCTTCAGCTATCCAATCAAATTGAGGAAGGTCGCTGTCATTCAGGATATAGTTATAGAATGCAATCAGGGTTTCAGGGACATCCGTTCCACTGAGTGAATGCCCTGTATTGGGTACATATCGAAGATATTTTTCTCCGGGTAAATCATCCCAATAAAACTGCCAGGAATCCGGGAGGAAAAATTCATCACTTGCTGCATTGATGATAAATTTAGGAATATCGAGCCGTTCCAGATAGGAGTAGGGGTCAACAAGTTCACGAAGTCGATCATACTCTTTCGAATATTGCCAGTCCATAATCTTTTCATCATCATACTCACGAATAGCAGGTGACCATTCACCGTAGGCTTGCCAGTGATGCTCAAAGGAGGGAATCATATTTAGCAGATCAATTACAGCCGGGACTACAGCAACTACGCGACTGTCGAATACTGCAGTTGTCCATGCGGTCCAGCCGCGTTTAGAAGCGCCTGACACAACGAATTCATTCACTTCGAGATTAAGATTGGTAAGGGAAAAATCGGTAACGGTATCCATCGCTCTTGCGGCAGCTGCTGTCATAGGAAGTCGACTCAGCCAATGAGTGTCTTCATCAAGGGCTCCACCTTCCAGGAATTTCCTCCAGCCATAGGCAATAATGTCATCTTCATATCGCTGTTCGAGTCGGTCATCAGTAAAGGAGATTGGTTGGAAAGGCACATTGTGCAGATCAGCTGTGATGGAGTTTGTTGAAAGTGCTGCCTCTAAAACAATTGGATTGACCGATTCCGGTAACTCGGTATAATTTGTTCCGCCACCAATCCACAACATTCCGGTTGTATGTTCTACTTCATCCGGTACAACCACAGTGAGCCAGTGCCACCATTCGGTTTCATTTACAAGATCTGCCGTCAGCCACTCTTGTGAAACCATGCGTATAACATAGGCTGTGTAACTGTCACCCTCGATAGTTGATTCTAACTCATATGAATAGGCAGGATGAGGTTCAGAAAGATAGGCTTCAAACGGATGTAAATCTTGTTTCTCAGCAGTACATGAGATGAGTAAAAAGAGTGTACCTAAAGTCAGAAGGGTTACCTTTAATGAACGCATAGATATGAAGTTTGTAGATCAGTTTCTGTTTATAGCCACTGCTGATTATACAAAAATCAGAAGAAAATATGCGGTGAATAATGGAGGTGGGTTCAGACTTTGGAAATCTGATTAACCGAAAGATTCTACCAGGGTAAATTGTCCAGATCTACATTTCCACCGGTTATAATGATTCCGACTTTTTTTCCTTCAACATCAACTTTACCATCTAAAATTGCAGAAAGGGGAACAGCACAGGAGGGTTCGATGATCATTTTCATGCGCTCCCATACAGCCCGCATATCACGAATGATTGAGCTTTCCGCTATAGTGACGATATCATCAAGATGGGAGCTTATTACATCAAACGTAAGTTCACCAAGAGATGTACGCAGGCCATCCGCAACGGTATCCGTTCGAAGTACCGGTTCAATCTTACCGGATTGAAATGATCGGAATGCGTCATTAGCAAGTTCGGGCTCGGCACCAATGACTTTTATTTTAGGTTTGAGGTGTTTTGCTGTGATTGCAGTTCCGCTAATCAATCCACCACCGCCAACAGGAGCCATAATAATATCCAGATCAGGGTAATCTTCGAGGAGCTCTTTGGCTGCTGTGCCCTGACCGGCAATTACATCAGGATGGTTATATGGATGAATAAACGTTGCACCTGTTTCTGCGATAATTTTCTGTGCGGTTTCCTCCCGGGCCTGAATGGTAGATTCGCAAAACACAATCTCTGCACCATAATCACGAACGGCATTCACCTTTACTTTAGGTGCATTTTTCGGCATCACAATAGTAGCTTTGTAGCCATTCATTTTAGAGGCCAGGGCAACTGCCTGTGCATGATTTCCAGATGAGTGCGTGATGATTCCTTTCTCACCATCATGTTTCGGCAATGAGAGAACGGCGTTGCACGCTCCACGAAATTTAAATGCCCCAACCTTTTGGAAGTTTTCACACTTAAAGAAAAGCTCGCCACCGCTCAATCGGTTAAAATGTAACGAAGTGAAAACAGGTGTTCGGTGAATGAAAGGCTCAATACGCTGAGCGGCTTTTAAAATGTCAGCGTATTGAGGAGGTTTAAGTGCCATATGTTAGTTAAGGAAATATCTGAATCCTATTCCGCCGGCAAAACCAAAGTTGAAGTTTGGACTTACTTCAAAGGTTGGAGCTATTTCGAGATAAAAATCTACGGGAACCTCAGAAAAATTAAAATTCAAACCTGCCGGTAGTCGCAGTGCCCAGAACGAATTGTCTCCTAAAACGAAATCTCTCCAAATAAATCGGGCTCCACCACCATAATAGTAACTGAGTTCACCAACTTCCCAGCCAAGCTCGTCATAGCTTTTGTGCTTCAGGTAGTCGAGCTGCATGTAGTAAGTAGATGCATTTTCGCTGATGTTAAAGCTTACAACAGACTGAACTGCTGATGTTTCATTCAACCACGCCTTAAAAGATAAACCGGCCGGCGCAGTAATCTGTGCACCAACGCCAAATCCATCATTCTGTGCTTCAGATTTGATTGGAATGAGCATTAAAGACGTAATCAGAACAACGGTAAGAGAAAATGATTTCATGATATATTTTGATTCGTGATAGGTTAATAATTAGATACTTGTAAATCTATATTGTTACAAATAGTTTCAATTAATAGTCCAAACCGGGCTGGGTGATTCTATAACCTGATTCATCTTTTTTACTCTGAACCATCTCTTCAACATCCTTAAGCAGCTGCTTAGCATCGAATACAATACCGTCTTTAATGGTATATGTAATACCACCTACTCGAACCGCTTCATTATTTTCATTCACCCTGATTGCTCCGGTACC
This sequence comes from Balneolaceae bacterium, assembly GCA_007117235.1. Classification (GTDB taxonomy): domain Bacteria; phylum Bacteroidota; class Rhodothermia; order Balneolales; family Balneolaceae; genus Rhodohalobacter. The sequence continues at coordinate 2,408 of SKGY01000165.1, read as the reverse complement.
ATAAAGTACTTTGAGGTTTGCCTGTGGATTTTCATCAACTATGACCAGGTCAGCCAATTTTCCTACCTCAATGGTTCCCAGTTCATGGTCTACACCAAGAACTTTTGCACCGTTTATTGAGGCAGACTGGAATATTTCAAGAGGGTGGAAGCCAGCCTCCCTGAACATCTCCATTTCCTGAATATAGGCGAACCCATACAGTTTGTAGATGTAACCGGCATCAGAACCGAGCGTAACCAATCCACCGCGATTTTTATACTCATTCACAAACCGCATCCAAAGCCTATAGTTCTCCTTCCAGGATACTTCCTGCTCTGTTCCCCAGTCAAACCAATAAGAGCCGTGAGCCCGTCTGTCAGGCGCATAAAAATCCCAAAGTGAAGGTAACGTATATTTTTCATGCCACTCAGCTCTCCGTTGTGCCATTAGATCCCGGCTGGCCTCATAGATGGTGAAAGTAGGGTTTATCTCAAAATTGAGATCAATAAGATGATTCATCAACTCATTCCAGCGGTCACTTCCGGGAGCTGCGGCTTGTTTCCAAAGCCTGCCTGCTTCTTCAAAACGGTGCTGTTCATCACTGTAGTTGTAATCGAGCGGATAGTCTTGAATGATTCGATCAGTGAACAGTGCTTCGGGCAGTCCATACCAATGGGTCATTCCTTTCAGTCCCATATTGGCGGTATGCTCAACGTTTGCATATACAACACGAGGCTGGGCGTGATGTGTCATAGAGCCAACTCCAAGACTGTTTGCTTCATCGAGTGCGGCTTTAAAAATTTCGGGTCGTGTGCCAAAGAACTTGATACCGTCTGCCCCTCGGTTGTTAATCATTTGAACCCAATTGCGAGCCTGTTCAGGGGTATTAATTCCACCTGAAGCGCCCTGACCAAATCCGATATATGGAAAAATGCGGGGTGCAGTAATCTCATTATTATTACTCAATTCGCGGTGACGAAGTGTCCAGTCCATGCCGTTAAAAGAACCCGGCTCACGAATTGACGTAATACCATGGGCAAGCCATAGTTTGAACACATATTCAGGATTTGTTCCCTGAGCGTTACCTCCAATATGGGCGTGCATGTCAATAAAACCGGGTAGAATATACATGCCTGATGCATCTATCTCCCTGTCACCCTCAGCCGCTTGTGGACGTCTGTTTTCATTAATAGGTACACCGGGGTAACCAACATTCTGAATCTGAGTGATCCGGTTTCCCTCAATAACGATATCAACCGGGCCAACCGCGGGTGAACCTGTTCCGTCAATCATTGTGGCTCCCCGAATGATCAGCTTATCGTAAGGTCCAAATCCCTCGTTTCTTTCAGGAGAGTCTGCCATTTGAGCAAAGGAGGGGAGACTGATTAAAATAAAGAGTAGTAAAAACAAAAATCGTTTCATGAGATGGATTGTGTTAATGAGTTCAGACTAATGTAACAGGTTTTGCGAATTAGAATCGTAAAAACTTAGCAATTGAATGTGGAAATATCACTTTTCGAAGAATTTTAAAAAAATTTGTAACGATTGTTCGGCTTATTTCTCTTGTATACAACAGCATAGAACTAATCTCACTCTGGTTAGTCAACAAGTCACTCCTATTATGCTGAACCTAAAGCACAAAACCCCGAGACTGATACTCTCGGGGTTGTTTTTTTTCTGCAAGTCTCATTTTCGGCTCTAAATAGAAAAAGCCGAAGTGTTCAACTCCGGCTTTTCATCCTTAACCTAACATGTGGTTACTGCTCAGTTTATCTGGCAGTCAATCCGAGTATTAAATAGGTTGTTAGATCGGTTGTGCTCAGCTCCTGAAGCGGATCGTGTACAACAAAGAATCCTTCGTACTCATTAACCAGGTCTCTGTAGAGGATCTCTTCAGTTTCAAACGTCACACTTGCAGATCCACCATTTCCTTCGATTGCACCGGCCGAAAGTTCTCCGTTTGGAGTTTCATTGTATGGTGTACCATTTGGAGTCTCATTCGGATCTGCAGCATCATGGCTGTGAACCGGATACATTTCACCATCAATAGTGTTGTTCAATGTCACTGTGATCTGTGCTCTGCCATCTATCAGTTCTTCCACGATGAATGATGCACTTAAATCTCTTGCATGATCACCTTCGTAGGCTGTATCAGGATTGTCTAAAAGCTGACCTTCATTGAAGTCGTAGTCAAACATTTGTGTTGCAAGATTTGGCTCACCAGCTGCTAAGTCGTCACCAAAAACACCGAGTACCAGATATGTAGACAGCTCAGTTGTGCTTATGTCCTGAGTTGGATCATGTACAACTAAGAAGCCTTCGTACTCATTTACCAGTTCGAGGTAGTTGATATTTGTCTCATGAGTTGACGATACATCGCCACTTCCGCCTGCAATTGCACCTGCAAATATATCACCATTTGGTGTTTC
>SKGY01000079.1 GCA_007117235.1 Balneolaceae bacterium | reverse complement strand
GCCGCCAGCGTTCGTCCTGAGCCAGGATCAAACTCTCCATTGTATATTACTATACTTCCTTCGAATTCAACCCAAAAACCCATCAAACAATCTGGTTATATCTCTAATATGTGAAAGAACAAATAACCTGCTTCGTTTCCGTCGCAGATTTTCAATATAAGTATCTTGACTATCTAAAGTCAAGACAAAACTAAAATGTTTTTTTACTTTTCTTCAGAAGGCTCTGACTTCTCTTCGTCAGATGCTTCATCTTTTACAGATTCGTTCTCTGCTTCTGCTACTTTTTCATCAGTGACTTCTTTTTTCTTCTTGCCACTACTCTTCTTAGCAGTATCAGTAACTTTGGCTTCTTCACCTTCATCTGAAGACTTAGTAGATTTGCCTGCACGTCTTGTGCGCTTCTTCTTGGTTTCTTTCTGGTCTGGCTTGACATCATTGAAGTCAACAAGCTCAACTACAGCCATTGGCGCAGCATCACCTAATCGATTACCAATCTTAACTACTCGTAAATAGCCACCCGGCCTGTCACCTACCTCTGGCATAACTGTATCATACAGTTCGGTTACCGCATACTTATCCTGAAGACTCGCAAATACCTGCCTTCTGTTATGAGTAGTATCCTCTTTTGCTTTTGTAATGATCGGCTCTACAAACCTTTTCAGTTCCTTAGCTTTTGCCAGTGTAGTTTTGATTCTTTTCTCTTTAATCAATGCAACACTAAGAGCTTGTAAAGTAGCTTTTCTGTGAGGTGTAGTACGACCTAATTTTCTTCCTTTTACCTGATGACGCATAATCTATAATCCTCTATTTATCCAAATATTTGGAAACGTCCATGCCGAATTCCAAATTCTTTTCTTCAATTACTTCGATTAACTCAGAGAGAGATTTTTTACCAAAGTTTCTAAACTTCAACAGATCTTGCTCTTCTCTGGAAACCAATTCAGCAATGTTGTTAATGTTTGCAGACTTAAGACAGTTGTAAGCTCTAACACTTAGATTCAAATCTTCAATACTTGTCTTAAGCAGACTAGCAACACGCTGCTTCTCTGCATCTACTTCTTCTTCTTCCTGAGTAAATGGCTCTTCAATTTTTTCAGTGATGAACTTTTCAATATGCTCTTTTAAAATCTTACCTGAAATAGTAAGAGCTTCTTTAGCATTTAAAGAACCATCAGTAGTTACATTGAGTACAAGTTTTTCGTAATCGGTTCTTTGCCCAACACGTACATTTTCAACTTCAAATTGTACTGATTTAATTGGGGTAAAGATCGCATCAATAGGAAGAAGTTGTACATCATCTTCGAACTCAGATGCAAACTCTTCGGCCGGTACATATCCGCGGCCTCTGCCTACTCGAAGTTCCATCTCAAGAGAAACGTCATCAGCGAGAGTGGCAATTACTAAATCTTTGTTAAGTACATCGAAATCAGCCGTGGCATCATCGATATCTTTAGCCGTAAAATTACCCGGACCGCTTAATGTTAGGTTTACTACCCCACCACTCTGTTCGACTTGTTTGAAGCGTACTTGTTTAAGGTTTAGTATAATTTCGTATACATCTTCCTTCACACCTTCGATGCTGGAGTATTCATGATCAACTCCATTAATTTTGACTGCTGTAATAGCGAGGCCAGGTAAAGATGAAAGCAGAACTCTTCTAAATGAGTTTCCAATTGTAACTCCAAATCCTCTTTCGAGAGGTTGTAGTATAAATGTTCCAAAATTATCTGAATCTTCGGCTACCTCGAGAGTCTCGGGCATCTGTAAACTGTAGCTGTTCATAGCTGGATGTTTAAAACTTGTTATTATTACTTAGAGTAAAGCTCAATGATTAACTGCACATTGATGTTTTCCGGAATTTCTTCCATTACTGGCATGTTCAAAAACTTACCAGACTTTGACTTTTTGTCAGTCTCAAGCCATTTATATTTACTGACTGAGTAGCTTTCAAGAGCTTCATTGATTAGTTCGAGATCTCTTGATTTTGGTCTTACAGTTATAATATCACCAGGCTTAACTTGGTAAGATGGAATATTTACTACCTGACCATTCACAACAATGTGCTTGTGTGATACAAGCTGTCGTGCTTGTCTTCTGGTTCTGGCAAGACCTAATCTAAATACAACATTATCTAGCCTTGACTCTAACAACTGCAGAAACAACTCACCTGTAACACCTTCCTGTCTGGTTGCTCTCTTATATAGATTACGAAACTGCTTCTCAAGTAATCCATATGTATATTTTGCTTTCTGCTTTTCATCAAGCTGAACTGCATACTCAGACTTTCTTGTATATCGACTTCTCCCGTGTTGACCGGGGCCGTATGGTTTTCTTTCAAGAGCTGTACTTGGGCCAAAAATTGGCTCTTTGAATCGTCGTGCTATTTTCTGTTTAGGACCTCTATATCGTGCCATTTACTTATCTTAATAAATTAAATTTATACTCTTCTTCTTTTTGGAGGACGGCATCCGTTGTGCGGTATTGGAGTTCTGTCAATAATTGATGAAACTTCAAGTCCACTCGTAGCTAATGCACGAACAGCAGCTTCTCTTCCAGATCCCGGACCTTTAACATACACAGTCACTTTTCGTAATCCCATTTCATAAGCAGCTTTTGCCGCTGTCTCTGCACTTAATTGCGCAGCATATGGAGTATTTTTTCTTGAACCCTTAAATCCTTCTTTACCGGATGAAGACCATGACAATACATTACCGTTTGCATCTGTAACACTAACCAAAACATTATTGAAAGTAGCCTTTACAAAAGCCATTCCATTTTGATCAGCGACCTGCTTTCTTTTCTTTTTTCTTGCAACTTTTTCAGCTGCTGCTCTGCGTTGTTTTTTCGCCATTGTATTATTGCTTAATAAATTATTTAGTCACTTTCTTCTTACCGGCAACAGTACGTCTCTTACCTTTTCTGGTACGAGCGTTTGTCTGTGTTCTCTGTCCACGAACCGGCAACCCTCTTCTGTGTCTGACACCTCTGTAACTACCAGTCTCAATCAGGCGTCTGATGTTACCATTTATTTCAGTTCTAAGTGCACCCTCGACTTTTAAATCATTGTCGATTACTTTTCTTAAAGCGGCTACCTGATCTTCATTCCAATCACCAACTTTAATGTTGGGATCAATACCGGCATCATCCAATATCTCTTTGGATGTAGTTCTTCCTATTCCAAAAATATAGGTAAGTCCAATGATGCCTCGTTTTTGTTTTGGTAAATCAACACCTGCAATTCTTGCCATAAAACAATCCTAATTTTTAACCTTGACGCTGCTTATGCCGCGGATTTTTTTTATTAATTACATAGATACGCCCTTTACGACGAACTATCTTATCATCTGAACTTCTTTTCTTAACTGATGATTTTGTTTTCATAATAATACCTTCTACTTATATCGATATGTTATTCTACCTTTGGTTAAGTCATAAGGGGACATTTCAATCTGCACCCTATCTCCCGGTAAAATTTTGATGTAAAACATTCTCATTTTACCGGATACATGAGCTAATATCTCATGTCCATTATCCAATTCTACTCTAAATTGAGCATTTGGTAATGCTTCTAAAATTTTACCGTCTTGCTTTATCGGCTCTTGTTTAGCCATAATGCGCTAGTGCGTTTCTAAAATTTCGTTTTTTGTGATCTCGGTAATATAATCAAAAGTACTGAGAATTTCAGCTTCACCTTCTCTTACTACAATGTCGTGCTCAAAGTGTGCTGAATTCGATCCGTCTGATGTAACAATTGTCCAGCCGTCAGAAAGTGTTTTGACTTTCCAAGTTCCAAGTGTGATCATTGGCTCAATTGCTAATGTCATACCTGATCTCAATCTTTCACCTTTTCCATCTCTGCCAAAATTTGGCACAGACGGATCTTCGTGCATGCTTTTTCCAATTCCATGACCAACCAGATCTCTTACAACCCCAAAACCTTTTTTTTCACAATGATTCTGGATCGCAGATCCTATGTCACCAATTTTATTACCATGCACTGCCTTATCAATTCCTTTATAAAGAGATTCTATAGTAGTTTTTAGAAGCTCTTTATTTTCATCACTACATTCACCAACTGTAAAGGTGTAAGCGTGATCTCCGAAGTAGCCATCTTTTTCAACTCCACAATCAACAGAAACTAAATCGCCTTCTTTCAGTTTTCTGTTTCCTGGAATACCATGAACCACTTCTTCATTTACTGAAATACATAATGTTGCTGGAAAAGGATTCTTTCCTCCTCCATACCCTTTAAATGCAGGGCGTGCGTCATTTTTTTTGATGTAATCTTCTGCAATAACATCAAGCAAACCTGTTTCAATACCCGGCTTTATCTCCTTAGCAACTTCTGCTAAAGTTCGGGATACCAATTGAGCTGCATTTCGCATTTTCTCAATTTCAGATTCACTTTTCAGATAGATCATCAGGCTCTTCTTCTACCTTTTATTTTGCCCGATTTCATGAATCCATCATAGTGTCTCATCATCAGATGACTTTCTATCTGCTGAAGTGTATCAAGTGCTACACCAACAATAATCAACAAACTCGTTCCACCATAAAAGAGTGCGAACCCGGGTGTAACTCCCATATTTGCAACAATAGCAGGTAGAATTGCTATGAAAGAAAGAAATATAGATCCAGGCAGTGTAATTTTCGTAAGAATGTTATCAATAAACTCCACAGTTTGCTTACCAGGTCTCACGCCTGGAATAAATCCACCCTGCCGCTTCATTGTATCCGCCATCTCTTTTGGATTCACAGCAATTGCTGTATAGAAGAATGTGAAAAACACACATATAAAGAAAAATACAACAGAATACGTAACACCCGTGAAATCAGCTGACCAGGCAGTCATCCATTGAACAGTTTCGTTCTCAGGGAAGAATGTTCCGATTGTACTCGGAATAAACATGATTGACTGAGCAAAAATAATTGGCATAACACCGGCTGCGTTAACACGAATTGGTAGGTATTGTGTTGTACCACCGTAAACTTTTCGTCCAACAACCCGCTTTGCGTACTGCACAGGAATCTTTCTTGTTCCCTGAGTTAAAAGCACACATGATGCGATTACAATTGCCAAACCGGCCAACTCTACAATCACAATTATGGCATTCGCAGTAGTTTGAATTTCGTTCATGAAATTGGTCGGCAGTACCGCGATAATACCAATCATAATCAAGATTGAAATACCATTACCAATTCCCCTATCTGTAATACGTTCACCCAGCCACATTACAAATGTAGTACCTGCTGTAAGAACAATAATCGATGTTAATATAAATGCAGTGTTACTTACAACAATTGCATTTGGTGAGGTAGCCATCAGATTTATTGCAAAACCGATAGCCTGAACTGCTGTTATTCCAACTGTGCCGTAACGGGTAAGTCGATTGATTTTTCGTCTTCCTTCTTCACCTTCTCTTTGAAGTTTTTGAAAGTATGGAACAGCAGCTCCCATCAACTGTATGATAATTGCAGCAGTGATGTAGGGCATAATTCCAAGTGCGAATACTCCGGCACGTGAAAATGCACCACCCACAAACATGTCAAAAAGACCCATGAGGCTTGATGCGTCACCTGTTTCAGCTGTTAACATACTAGCGTCAACGCCAGGCATAGTAACATAACTACCAATTCTGTAAACCATCAGAACCCCTACTACGTATAGTATACGATCGCGGAGGTCCTCAATTTTAAAGATGTTTCTAAAGTTTTCTATTAAACTCATTCGTTATGGACAACTATGGATCTGCTGTTTCAATTAAGAAATGATAGTTACGCTACCACCTGCTTTTTCGATTTTTTCTTTTGCTGAATCACTGCAAGCGTGAACTTCGATTTTCACTTCCTTATCAATCTCACCATTTGCGAGTAATTTCACTTTTTGATTCTTATCAATAAGTCGTGCATCGATCAAATTTTGAATGGTAACAGTGTTAGATAACACACCTGCTTCAATAAAATCAGATAATTTTTGCACGTTTAGTGCCTGATAAGAAACTCTGAAAGGATTTTTAAAACCAAACTTTGGAATCCTTCTTTGCAGTGGCATTTGTCCACCTTCGAACCAAGCTTTGACTTTACTACCACTTCTGGATTTCTGACCATTGTGGCCTCTTCCAGACTGTTCGCCTAATCCTGATCCCTGGCCTCTGCCAACACGTTTCCGTGTTTTTTTATTTTTAGTGGGAGCTTTTATTTCGTGTAATTTCATAATTGGATCTCTATCTAAATAATTTAGCCTTCAAAAACTTTACTGACACTAACGCCTCTGCGCTGTGCAACTTCCACAGGATCAGATAATTGTCTGAGCGCCTCAAAAGCGGCCTTCACCATGTTGTGTGGATTAGATGATCCCTGAGACTTTGACAAAATGTTATGAATACCGGTCACATCAAGCAGAGCCTTCACAGCGCCACCTGCAATTACACCGGTACCTTCAGATGCCGGTCGTAATAAAACTTTACCTGCACCTGCTTTTCCTACTATTGGGTGGTGGATGCTACCCGTTCTGGTAATCGGAACTTTGATCAGGTTCTTTTTAGCGTTATCAAATCCTTTCTGAATAGCATCTGATACTTCATTTGCCTTACCTAATCCGTGTCCACAAACACCTTCACCGTTTCCTACTACTACAATGGCGTTGAAACTAAATCTTCGTCCACCTTTCACAACCTTTGATACACGGTTAATGTGCACCAATTTCTCTTCAAGATTGAGGTTGGCCGCAGGAATGTTATGTTTTCTTCTAATTTTTGGCATAATAAAATTTATTTAAAAGTCTAATCCACCTTCTCTGGCACCGTCTGCTGCAGACTTAACAACTCCATGGTATTTGTAACCACTTCTGTCGAATACAACTTTGGTGATGCCTTGTTCAACTGCCTGTTCTGCTAGAGCTTTTCCGATAACACCAGCTGATTCAACTGCCGCTTTTCCTTTAAGATCTTTTTGCAGATCAGCAGTTTTTGTAGAAACTGAAAATATCGTCACGTTTTCACGGTCATTAATCAGTTGCAAGTAAACATGCTTATTGCTTTTGAAGATACTTAAGCGTGGACGTTCTGCAGTACCACGAATAGTTGATCGTATTCTTCTGCGGATTTTATTCCGGCGTTCTGTTTTTATTCTGTTCTTTCTCATTTTCTTAGAATCTCAAAATTATTTAGCGGCTGACTTACCAGCTTTTCTTCTAACTTTTTCATCCAGATATCGAATTCCTTTTCCTTTGTAAGGTTCAGGTTTTCTAAGTGATCTGATTTTAGCAGCTACCTGGCCGACTAATTCTTTATCAATACCTGATATAATTAAAATCGGATTCTTTTTGGTTTTAGTGTCTACTTCAATCTCGATGCCATCTGGCGGTACAAAAAAGATTGGGTGTGAATAACCGAGATTCAATTCTAATACATTGCCTGAAAATGAAGCTCTGAAACCTACACCAATAATTTCTAGTTGTTTTTTGTAACCTTCGGAAACACCAAGGACCATATTGTTAATCAGAGATCGGTATAATCCGTGTAATGACTTCTCCTCTTTTGTTTCATTACCTCTGCTTACAATAATCTCGTTCTCATTTGTTTCAACTGAAATCAAAGGATGAATTCGCAGTGAAGATGTACCTTTTTGTCCTTTAACGGTGATTACATTATCAGCTGCAATGCTAATATCAACTTCTTTCGTTAAAGGTATTGGCTGCTTGCCTATACGTGACATAACTTTAAATACTTTTGTTTAGTAAACAGAGCAGAGTACTTCTCCGCCAACTTTTAGTTTACGTGCTTCTTTATCTGTCATCACTCCCTGAGAAGTAGACATAATTACTATTCCCAATCCATTGTATGATCTTGGAATTGAATCTGTAGCACTATATTTACGTAGTCCCGGTTTTGAGATACGTTTAATTTCTTTGATAACCGGATGGCCATAAGCGTCATACTTGAGAAATAGTCTTAGTATTCCCTGCTTACCATCTTCTATATCAATGAACTTATTGATGTAGCCTTTATCGACAAGAATTTTTGCCATGGCTCTTTTCAGTTTAGAAGCAGGTATATCGACT
>SKGY01000239.1 GCA_007117235.1 Balneolaceae bacterium | reverse complement strand
TTACCAATGGGTGAGTTATTAGGAAAACAAGCTAAAGATTACATTCATCCTGATGATTGGGATCGTGCTTTTAAACAATTCTCAACCCTGAAGCCAAAAGAATCAGTTGAGCTGAATCCGTACAGATTTAGAAACAGTAAAGGCGAGTGGAGGTGGATTAGTACTAATTTAACAAACCTGATTAATGAACCGGCTGTTAAGGGTTTTGTCGCAAACTCGAAAGACATAACGGAAAAGAAACTTCAGAATGAATTAATTCTCACCTCCTTAAGTGAAAAAGAGACACTATTAGCAGAAATTCATCATAGAGTAAAAAATAATTTGGCTGTGATAACGGGATTATTGCAGTTACACATCGCTGAAGAGGATAATGAAGAGTCTTTGAGAAGACTTTATGATAGTGTGTCAAGGATTTACACAATCAGCAATATTCATGAGCAACTGTATAAAACAACCAGCTTTTCAAAGATTAAATTTTCTGATAATGTTCAAAAGTTGACATCTAATATTCTGGACACATTCAAGTCTGATACGAACATTGATATTGAATTTAACTGTGATGAGGTTCATCTTAATATAAAGCAGGCGCTTCCATGTTCGCTTATTGTTAATGAAGTTATGACAAATATATGAAAGCACGCATTTAATAAAAGAGACAACGGGGAAGTAATCATTAGGACGTTGCAAAAAAATGAGTCGGATTTATTGATTAAAATTTCTGATAATGGTGTAGGTTTACCGGATAATTTTAAAATTGAAAAAAGCACTTCATTGGGTATGAAATTGATTGATGTACTTTCCACACAGCTCGAAGCCACTTGTACTTACGATTCAACAGAAAAAGGAACAACATTTCAGATGCAGTTTTCTGTGGATGACCATTCGTCTAAAAGTATCAGTTAATGAAAATTTAAATTGTACGGATTTTGATGAATGCTCTGCTAAATAAAATTTAAAATTAGAGATGGGAATAACAGATGTTGAACATATCATTAAACGCTTTAAAAAAGGCGAAAAGCTGACTGACAAAGAGAAAAACATCCTGTTTAAAGCTGCAGAATCAAATACAAGACTGCCTGAAAACAGATCACTTCTACACATTTTTTCTAAAATAAGTCAGGCTCTGATAAAAACAGATGATTTTGAAAAAATGCTGGAGGACATTTTTTCTGTAATTGGTCCAGAGCTTGACGTTGACAGGGTCTATTACTTCGAAAATCATCTTGATCCTGAGACTAAGCTTACATCCATGACACAAAAAGTTGAATGGACGAGTGACAGGGCTACTCCTCAAATTGATAACGAAAACCTAATTTCTGTACCATTTGACAGGTATCCGGCTTTATTAAAACCGTTAAGCAGCGGGGAGAATTACAATTGTATTGTAAAGAATGTTAAGGAGAAGGAGTTACGGAAGCTTTTCGAAAGCCAGGATATTAAGTCGATACTCAACGTTCCTATTTTTATTAAGAACAACTTTGTTGGGCACATTGGTCTTGACGACTGCCATAGTGAAAGAGAGTGGAGTGACGAGGTTGAATTTATGCTCGAAACACTCGCCGTCAATATAGCCCAGGTTATAGAGAAGCAAGAAATCAGACAAGTACTTGATGATACATACCGACAGGCACGTATTGGCACTTGGGAGATGGATGTTGATACGGATGAGTTTAGCTGGTCTCCCATAACGAAAGAGATTTTTGAAATCGAAGAAAATGAACCACTAACACGGGACATTGTAGAAAGAGCATTTATTCATGGTGACGATAAAGATAAAATTCTAAAGGCTGTAGATGAGTCGCTTCAAGATGGAACCCCTTATGATTTCGAAGTTGAGATCAGGACATTAAAAGGAAATAAAAAATGGGTGCGGGATACAGGAAAAGCCCAATTTAAAGATGGAAGACCGGTTAGGATTCATGGCACCGTACAGGATATTACCGATCGAAAATCAGCCGAAAAAGAATCAGAGGAAAGTAAAAAACTACTCGAGGCTATTACTGAGCAAACCGATGTAAGTATCCTGGTTAGAAGTGAAGATGGAGAGCATCTCTTTGTAAACCGTAAATGGAAAGAGACATTCGGACTCGAAAACGTTGATGTGATAGGTAAAACTGTTCATGAGCTTTTTGATGAACGCGAAGCTGGGTTTATCTCTCAAAAAGATATGTCAATATTAAAAAATGGCAGAGCTGAACAGTATGAAGAGAGAGTGAAAACTGTGGAAGGCTACCGTTATTTTATGGTTAATAAGTTTCCATTAAAAAATGTTTACGGTAACGAAAGAGCGATTGGTGGAATCGGTACTGACATAACCGAGCTGAAAAACACACAGGAAAAGTTAGAGGCTGCCGAGCAAAAATTCAGAGATGTTGTTGAGTATAGCACAAATCTGTTCTATACACATGATGTTAACCATGAGTTGACTTATCTGAGTCCCCAATCAAAGAAATTTTTTGGTTTTGAACCTGAAGAAGCAAAAAGGAGATGGACTGAGTTTGTCACAGACAACCCTATAAATGAAGCGGGTTTTAATTCTACAGTTAAAGCAATTGAGTCAGGTGAGCCCCAACCTTCATACCAGCTGCAGTTAAGAAAAGGCAGCGGAGAAATTGTTTGGGTTGAAGTGAACGAGGCGCCGGTTGTAAAAGATGGAAAAACGGTTGGAATTACCGGATCACTCACCGATATAACAGAAAGAAAATTGGTGCAGGAGGAGATAAAAAAATCACTGAAGGAGAAAGAGACGCTTCTTGCAGAAATTCATCACCGGGTGAAGAATAACCTTGCTGTGGTAGCGAGCATGATGCAAATGCAGGCACATGTAACTACGGATGAGCGTTTATCACAAAGTTTACTTGAGAGTGTGATGAGAATTAAGTCGATGGCAAACATTCATGAGTACCTGTATAAATCGCAACATTTTGCAAACCTCGATTTTTCTGAAAACTTAAAATCTATTGTGACCAATGTAATAGGCGCAATGCAGTTCGAACTGAAAATTGATACTAAGTTTAACTGCAATAGTGTAATGCTCAATGTTAATCAGGCAATACCCTGCTCACTGATTGTAAATGAGGTAATTACGAATATCTTGAAACACGCATTCAAGGGCAGAAGTGAAGGGATAGTCTCTGTTGAACTTTCAGAAGTAAAAAATCGGGTTCAATTGAAAATTTCAGATGACGGTGTAGGAATGCCCGTTGGATTTGATCCTGAAAAAATAGAAAGTTTAGGCATGATGCTGATAAAAACATTGTCTGAACAACTTGATGGAGAGTTTAACTATTTTTCACCTGACAAAGGAACCACATTCAGCCTCTCATTTAAAAAAGAGAGTGTGCACCAGCCCGTCGAAGTATAAGTTTTTATGATCTTACCCTGCCTAAGTAACTCATATACTTTAAGAGTTGTGTTATTTGGAGTCACCTGTCTAAACTTACCTCACCCGGATTTCATCCCATGACATTTATAAATTAGCTCAAAAATTTATGAATGGTTTTGCCTCTCTTTTACGCATGTAACTATACAGAGCTATTGAGATTGACTGACTTAAGTCTATTTATAAAATGGCTATTTCATGTGTTAACTAAAACGAAATAGAGATTAAATCATGAACTCCGAATTAAATAATAAAAACAGACCATTTTCAAATACCATTTTGTTGGTTATGATGGCATTTTTTGTGAGCATGGCACTTGTGGCATGTGACGATGACCCTCTGGGAATTGATCCCGATCCGGACCCGATAACAGTAAATGCAAGTTTCACAGTAGATAAGGATGAGCCAATGTTAGGTGAAACGGTAGAAGTTGACGGAACTGCTTCTACAGTTCAGGGAGCTGATGCGTTAACGTACAGCTGGACCCTTAATTCACCGGCGGGAAGTGAAGCTACCCTTGCCAGCACAAGTGACGCAGTTACAACATTTGAAGTTGATCGAGTTGGCGAATACCAAATCATTCTTGAAGTGAGCGCAGGCAGTGCTTCAGACACAGCAAGTGAAACAGTTGTTGGCGTTGCCCCAATTGAAGAAATTTCAGGTACGATATCGTCAGATCGAACACTCTTTGCAGATGTGCTTTACAAAGTAGTTGGAAATTTATCACTGAGTGGTGCCACACTTACCATTGAACCGGGTACAGTGCTTGAGTTTGAGGCAAATACGCGGTTTAACATTTCTAATGATGCCCGTCTTATTGCAAATGGAACAGAGCAAGATAGTATTTACTTCACCAGTGTTGTGCCCGAAGCCGGTTACTGGGAAGGAATTCTATTTTTAGATGTTACTCACCCGGATAATGAAATGAATCACGTAGTAGTTGAATATGCGGGGGGAGCAGGACTTCATTCTAGTGTTGATCCCGCAAATGTGGTTGTTGGAAGATCTCTAAACAATGCAAATATAACTATAACAAACAGTACACTGCGTCACAGTGCAGGAGCTGGGTTGTTTTTACACAGCAACGGTGCTCTGCGGAGTGGATCTGGTAATAACACATTTACTCAAAATGAAACCAGTGCTGTAACTGCTTATACGAATGTATTGCACTATTTAGATAATCAATCCACATATAGTGGCAATAGTAATGACAGAGTTTACGTCTATGCTAATCGATTACAAAATGATGGTACTTGGGCGGCTATTGATGTTCCATATTTTATGCCGGGTACACATCAGGTGAATAGTGCTGAATTAGATATCGAAGCTGGTGCTGTTTTTGAATTTGATTCCGAAGCACGGTTACGTATAGAAAGCGATGTAATATTCAGAGCTCTTGGAGAAGAAGGTAATGAAATTATTTTCACCGGAAGCGTGAAAGAAGCAGGCTGGTGGGATGGAATTTTTGTTGAGGATTCGAGACATCCCAATGGATTAATTGATAACGTAATTGTAGAATATGCTGGTGCCAGGGCTGTTCATTCCAGCGTAGAAGCAGCTAATATTACGATTGGCAGATCTCTTAATAATGCTCGAATAGCTATTACAAACAGCACGTTTAGTAACGGCCAAAGTTATGGAATGTTTGTTCACTCAAACGGATCTATAGAAGGGTCTAGTAATAATGTTTATACAGAAAATGCAGGCGGTCCTGTTAAAGTGTACGCCCGAAATGCAAGATTTCTTGACGGCGGATCAGATTATTCAGGTAACAGCGCAAACAATGAGTTTGCATGGATAATCTCAGAAACTGTAACAACAGATTCTGACTGGGATGCCATTAATGTTCCTTATGGGGTAATTGGGACAACCAACTTCAGTAATGCAACGCTAACTGTAGAAGCAGGCGCTGTGGTGGCATTCGACACTGAATCGAGATTGTCCATGAATTCCGGAAGTATAATTATTGCTAATGGTACAACAAACGACCCGATCACCTTTACCGGTACTGTTGAATCAGATGGCTGGTGGGATGGTATTTTTATCATTGACACAACGCACCCTGATAACTCATTTGATTATGTGACTATAGAATATGGAGGGGGCAGAGGTATGCACTCCAGTGTAGAGCCTGCAAACCTAGTTATTAGCCGGTCACTAAATTCAGCCTTTTTATCAGTAACTAACAGTACAATTAGAAATAGTGCTGATTATGGAGTATTCATTCATAGCAATGGTAGCGCAAATGGTGATATTTGCTCAGAAAATACATATTCAGAAAATGCTGGTCCTGATTGCTTTATTCAGTAATTCAGTATGTTTTGCTTAAGTCAAAATGCCCGGATGGTTTGTAGCTGTCCGGGTTTTTTTTGTAATCATTTGAAAGCCGCTTATCCTAAAAGTCGGATATGAGGATTTTAATTGATAATGGCACCCAGTGTTGCTATGATGTAGTAATTAACTAAACCAAAAGAATGACATGCCAAAGTGTGAAATTTACGAAGATGTGAAAGGTGAATGGAGATGGAGAAGAACCAATAAAAAAGGTGACATTCTCGAATTCTCAAAGCAAGGTTTCGAATCTAAAGAAGAGTGCGAAAAAAACGGAAAAGAAGAAGGTAGCTGCACAAGCTACAAGCTGGCTCTTTAGTATTTAGTACAATAATTTACTCAGCCTCTAAATATGCTTTTAAGACGGCATCAAACTGATAGGGCTGATCCAAAAATGCATAATGTCCGGCGTCTTTGATTTTAACCAATGCGCTATTCTTTAGGCCTTTTTCCAATCTAATGCCCTGGTCAATTGGCGTAGCTGCGTCATTTTCCCCCCAAATAAGAAGTATCTCGTGATCAATTTTTTGAAGCAGTGGATCTAGGTATTCAGTTACAGATTTCACAAAAGTTTCTCTCATTACCCCGGATAATTTTTGATAATCTGATGATCCCAGTTTTTTCCAGATTGCGCTGTTTCTCAATCTGTTTAAACCGGTTTCGCGAAGGCTACCTGGCAAAAAGAGAAAAGGCATTTTCAAAATCTTAGCCGTGTACTTTTTTAAATAATAAACAGGTTTTCTTCTGGGTTTAAGTCCGGCACCCCCGGTGATGATGACCTTATCAATTTTTTGAGATGCGGATTTGTCACTTAATAACTTAAGAGCAACCCTGGCTCCATAAGAGTGAACCAACAGGTCAGTTGATTCATTTTGGATAACTTCAATAATGAACTTCTCAACCATCTTTGTGTAGTTGCTCACACTCCACGCATTTTTCGGTTCAGGAGAATCTCCGAAGCCGGGGAAGTCAATGAGGTAGCAGGTTCTGAGAGCTTCTACTTTTTTTGCAACTGACATCATCACATCTGAACTACTTCCCCAACCGTGTAAAATGAGCAGAGGTTTTCCACTCCCAACTATTTTATAAGCAATTCTCTCATTGTCGTATTCAAATATGTCGCTTCTGCTCATTAAAAAAATTATGTAAGGAATGGTTCGTATTTGGTTCCTAAAGATAGGATAAAAGGGATAAAACATCTCGGGGATACTTTAATTGAATTACAGCATAATGATTAAACGAAAAATTTTCTTCTTTTTAGATAAGCTTCAAATCAAACGGAGTGAGCGATTAGCAGTAACATCGCTTTTTGTATCATTA
The DNA here is from genome assembly GCA_007117235.1 of Balneolaceae bacterium. GTDB lineage: Bacteria > Bacteroidota > Rhodothermia > Balneolales > Balneolaceae > Rhodohalobacter. The sequence goes on along the minus strand of SKGY01000239.1, from coordinate 1,116 downwards.
GTCATGTTGTCAGGCTTTGCAATAATTTTGGAACCGACAGCTAATTATGACCCTGATTATTATGCAGAACTTGAAAGAGTTTTCTATGAGAAGAGTCAGGCAAGAGATATAATAAATTCAGAGATTATGGCTCGTTATAGCCCTGAGATGGACGATGCGTATTCCCCAAAACATGGTTTTAATGTCTCCACTGCTTCTAATGCAGAACCAGGAGATTTTTCTGAACCTGTACTAGCCATTTCAGACTCAATTATAAATATTAATAAAGCGACCTCAGAACAACTTCAACAACTTCCGGGAATTGGGCCGGCTTACGCCGAGCGAATTGTTGAATGGAGAGAACTAAATGGAGATTTTACCACATTTGAACAGCTGCTCGAAATACGTGGTATAGGTGAGCGGCGACTTGAACAAATTATTCCCTTTATTAGACTGCAAGACGAGGCTGACGAACAGGATTAACAAAATGTTTATTAATGTTTAACATTCTAATCTGGACGTCTACTTAAACAGATTTGTTTATATAGCCAGTTGCTTTGTGTATTTTAGGTTAATTATAAACAAATTTATCTATGGCAGATTCTATTTTATGGGCTGATGATGAAATTGATCAGCTTAAAGCGCACATCATTTTTTTAGAGAACAAAGGGTTCGAGGTTACACCGGTTACAAATGGTGAAGACGCAGTTTCTCTAATCCAAAAGAAACCTTTTGATATTGTTTTCCTTGACGAGCAGATGCCGGGGATGGATGGTTTGGCTACACTGGAACAGATCCAAAATATTGACTCCTCTCTTCCTGTTGTAATGATTACAAAAAGTGAGGAGGAGTCTATCATGGAAGATGCCATCGGAAATAAGATTTCTGACTATCTTATCAAACCGGTAAATCCCAATCAAATTCTGCTCACCATAAAAAGAATTCTCGACAAGCAGAGAATTCAAAACGAAAAAGCTGCTCAATCATACCTTAGAAATTTTAATGAGTTATCCGGTAAGTTTAATGAACAAACTGACTGGAGAGAGTGGATTGACATTTATAAAAAACTCACCCACTGGGAGATGAACCTGGAAGCGAGTGATGAAGCCTTACAACAAGTTTTGCAGGATCAGTTTC
>SKGY01000159.1 GCA_007117235.1 Balneolaceae bacterium | reverse complement strand
TTGATTGTGTTGGTCTGTCATGGAAAACAGACTTTTGATTGATAAAATTCAGTGATTAATTTTAATTTTTTGATAAAAGCGTACGTATGTCAGTCACTACATCATCAATAACAAATTCACTTCCGTGATAAGTTTTTCTGATGTTACCTTCACCATCTATTAGTGTTACACGATCGGTATGATCGATGAAATAAATTGGCCTGTTATCCTCCAGAAATCGCGTGGGCGTTTTTACTGTCTGAATCTCTAAAGTTTCCAGCGCCTGCTCAACTACCGAGCGCTGACCAGTCAAGAAAGACCAATTATCCTGACTCACCCTGTAATTCTGCGCATAATCATGCAAAATTTCAGGAGTATCTCTGTCCGGATCAAAAGAGATACTGACGAGCTTAAAGTTTTCTTCATCTGCCAAAGCTCGTTGAACATCCCTCATATTGTATGTGATCATGGGACAAATATCAGGGCAATGTGTATACACATACCCAACTAGTATAACATTACCTGAATATTGATCAGGAAACAGAACACCCTCACCAAACTGATTTGTGAAGCTGTACTCTCTGTCTGCAATCGATTTTTTTACTGAAAGCGAATCACAGCCTGATAAAAGTACAAGAGAAACCACAACTGTAACAAACCAGATTGGCTGAATGAGTTTTATCATTTTTACCTCAGTGGAATCGGACTGTTAGGTGAATATGGTAAAGATCCTCCATAAGTAGCTTCCAATACGTCTAAAATAACGGGCGTATATGAAAGTATGATGAGGATAATGGCAATAATAACGTATGGTTTAAAATTTCTCAGCCATGTTGCCGGCTCATCATGCAGTGGTTCAGAAATTGGGAATGTAACAACTGCACCCTCTTCATCAGATACGCTTTTCGCGAATACTGTTCCAAAGAAGGGAACAAGATACATTATAATACCAATGAACATGATACTGCCACCAATAACACTCAGGTCAATATATGTGATCCAATCAGGTTGATATAGAATACTGTCTGGATTTGCATAAGAAGCTCCAGTGTTGGTACGTCTTGGCATCCCTTTTAGTCCGCCAATTTTAAGCCCATATGACATGATGAACAATCCGATTGTATATATATAAGGTGAAATCATAGCCCATCCTTTAAACCGGATCTCTTTGTTCATGAACTGTCCGATCAGATAAAGGCTACCGCCTAAAAATGCAAGTAAAACAGGGCCAGCTACAGTAAGATGAAAGTGTCCCGGAACCCAAGCTGTGTTATGAATAACAATGTTCATCTGATAAGAAGCATTAATGATACCTCCAATTCCACCGAAGATGAAGATGATTAGTCCCAAAATGAGGTATGGGAAGAACCACTTCTCTTTATCGAAGTAAGGGAGTTTCCACATCCAGCCAAACAATCCCGTCCCTCCGTTTTTCCTGCCAGCATACTCTAGTGAGGCTGCTAATGTGAACGCCGTTATTAAACTCGGAAGAGCAACAGCGAATGTGAATACACCGTGCAGAAGTTTCCACTGGGCTCCAATTGCAGGATCCATATACTGATGATGAGTTCCAACCGGTATAGAAAAGAGGATGAACATCATAAAGACAAGACGTCCTGCCATGTCTGAATAGAGTTTGCCACCCGCAATTTTTGGCATAAATGAATAGTACATTACATATGCAGGAAGTAACCAGAAATAGACAAGGGGGTGACCAAAGAACCAGAAAAGAGTTCTTGCCAGCATAACGTTCACCTCATCCACAAGGCCTAACGACCATGGCAGCAGCATTGCAAGAATCTCAACTGCAACTGCTAACGAAGCAATAAACCAAATTATGAATGTGGTGAACATTCCAACAACTGCAAGAGGTGTTTTAATACCTTCATTCTCTCTTCTCCACTCAAGATACATGGGTATCCAGTTATAGAATGCAAGCCAAGAGCCAACCACCAGCAATGTCAAACCTATATAGAATAGAGGATGAGCTTTAAGTGGAGGGTAAAATGTGTAGAGTACGGTTGCTTCGCCAATAAAAATCACAACAGCTGCTACCACCGAACCAACCAGCATTAAAATTCCAGATGCCCAGGCTATTTTGCTGTTCAGCTGTTTCTGCAGCGAGTAAGGTATTAATGCATTTCCTAAGGCAACTGCAAAAAATGTGGTAAAGACGATGGCATTTAATACCCCGTGAAAGGTGAGTCCTTTATAATAGTCACCGCCAACAAACGGATCGCTCTGCACAATACCTGCGCGAAACAGTGTCTGCATAAAACCGCCGTATACTCCAATGAAAAGCAATACCATTGGAATAATCAGAAGCGTGGCGTTTAGATATTTCGAAGACTTACTAAAACGAAATGAATAATTTTCCATTATAGTGGCCCTCCTGCGTCTGTTAAGTCATTTCTGTCTTCAATAATAAATCGTCCCGCCATAGTATGGTGTGCAGCTCCGCAAAACTCATGACATGCATAGAGGTATTCACCGGGTTCATCAAATGTAACTCTTACGTAGTTAATTGCACCGGGTACTGCCATGAGATTCACATTTTTGCGATCAATTTTGAACCCATGAATGATATCCTGAGAGGTAACGTACAGATCTACTGTAGAGCCTACCGGTAACCTTACAGTTGAGGGTTGAAATGCCCACATTCTGGCGACCATGTGGAGCTCGTAGGAGTCCGAACCTGTTTCAAATAGAGTGTCAGATACAAAAGGGTCCATATCTGTAATGCAGGTAGGTACATCGATGTTTTTGGCAATTGAGGCGTACATGATTGCACCAAAAAATACTACCAGTAGAATTCCGCTAAGTGAAAGAGCTGTTTTTTCTGATTTATCCATATCAAGCCCCTCCCAACAGCTGAAAGTAAAGTGCAAACCATACAACTACGAAAAAGGCAAGCAGCACAACAAAAAACGCCATCGCTCCCGTAGGTTTAAAATCCTCTTCTTCGGTATTCTTTTGTCCCATTTTTCTTCCCAATTAGTTCTGATTTTAATTTAACATAATTTAAATTCAGAATAATTGAAAGTGAGTGAGGTATATGCCTAACGTCATATGGGGGAATACCCTACGAGGTCATAACAAGAGGAAAAAATAGATGGAAAAGTGACTTATCAAGGATTATTGATTGTAATTGAGTGTGACTGATCCGCCACTTGTTCTGGCAACCACTGATGGCCCGCCTTCACCGATTCTGCCGGAAATTTTATTTCTTTCTGATGTGCCTGTAAAATTTCTCAATTGTGTATTTACCCGGCTACCGGTTAAGTCGAGGTTAAAATGCTCGGTTTCAGGAATAGTAATCTGAATGCTGCCGCCACTGGTTCTCAGCTCAATGTCATCCCGAAAAGTGTGAAAAGCTGCGTTGATACTCCCTCCACTTGTTCTGGCCGAAAGTTTAGCCCCACTGTTTTCGATTCTGATGCTGCCTCCGGATGTGCGAATATCAGCTTCACCCTCTATACCATTAACTCTGACTGAACCGCCACTTGTACGCGCAGAAATACGTCCACTCATATCTTCTAATTTGATAGTGCCGCCTGAAGTTCGGAGCTCAGCGTTGCCATGTATATTGGTCGCGGTTACACTACCACCACTGGTTCGCAGATTCAGATTGTTTGAAATATTTACTGCTTTAACACTACCTCCGCTTGTCCGCCCATCAACGACAGATTGAACCGGAACATAAACTTCAAAGGAAATTGAAATATTGTTATCTCGTCGGAAAAAACCACTTCTTGTATTGTTTTTCCTCTGAGCAGTGGCTGTAATTTCATTTCCTGATTGAGAAATCACGAGATCAAAATCTGAGAGATCATTATCTGATGGTGTTAAATACCTGTTATTGCTTCTGGCATACATAATCACTTTTACTTCATTGGTATCGTGACCATAAACATGCACAAATCCGCCTGATGTTGAAACATTTACATTTGGAGATGAATTAGTCTGGAAAGATCTGATTTGGTATGCGTCAGATTCAGATTGAGCATTTGCAATGGCAGTCATAAAAAAAAGTAGAGAAACCAGAAAGGGGAGAAGTTTTATCAATTTGGTGTGCATGGCAGTAGTAAATTAATTGAAATATGTAATGATGCTGATTCAGTACGACGTTTCAAAAAGTAAGGTTTCATTTTTATAACTTTGTTTGAACTCTAGGTGTTTAATCTGATGTTTGTGAACGCAGAGTTTACTATCATTAGCCGAAAATTTTATTAAAAGTCTATGTTCATGAAATTACCCTTTATTCTGGCAAAGAGATTTGTAGCAGGTGAAACATTTGAATCTGCTGTCTCTAAAATCAAAGCTTTAAATGAGAAACAGATCAAGGTTACACTTGATCTGTTGGGGGAAAACGTCAAGGAAAAGACAACAGCTGAGGAGACTGTTAAGGTGTATATCCGCTTATTGAATGATATTAAAGAGGCGGGTCTAAAAAGCACCATTTCAATCAAACTAACAATGCTTGGGTTAGATATTGATGAACAGTATTGCCGAGATAATCTCTATGTATTGCTGGATGAAGCCCGTAAGCTAGACTCTTTTGTTCGGATTGATATGGAAGGCAGTGATAACACTCAAAAAACCATTGATATTTTTAAAGAGGCCTTCCAGATTTATGGAAAGCATGTTGGTATTGTTATTCAGGCCTATCTGCACAGTACCAAAACTGACATTGTAGAACTTGCCGATCTTGGTGCTGATGTGCGACTTTGTAAAGGAGCATATAGCGAGCCGGAAAGAGTTGCTCTTCAAAACATGCCGGCAATTCGGGAAGCATTTAAAGAGTACGCAAAAGTGCTTTTCGAAAAAACTCCCTACCCCCGAATTGCGACTCATGATGATGAACTTGTAGAGTGGGTAAAGAGCTACACGGCAGAAAATAATATTGGGAAGGCCCGTTTTGAATTTCAGATGCTATACGGTCTCCGTGAAGAGACTATGGAGCAGCTCACAAATGAAGGCTACAACACTCGTGTGTATGTTCCTTACGGAACGATGTGGTTTCCATATTTTAAAAGACGTCTTTTAGAGAGAAAAGAAAATGTGTGGTTTGTGCTGAGCACGATGTTTAAGAAGTGATTTTCTTTCACGGTACACGGCTCAAGGGGCAGAGTTCAGGTTCTTTAAAATTGAACATTTACTATTTTAGCAAATCATTTAGAATTTTTGTGGCTTTTTGCTCGTCATGAAGAGCTTTGATTGCAATACTGTTTTCTCCCTTATGATTCGCAATCCATATCTCAAGTATTTCAATTACGCCAGAATAGTTTAGCCTGAGCTGGTCAAGAGTTGGGGATTTTATAACTTGAAGCTTCGGGTCGGCCGGTATGGCCAAAATAAGATCTCTTGATTCTCCTCTTTCTACTATTTCAAATGCTCCCAAAGGTGTGATATTAAGAAAAGTACCACTCTTCAAGGAAGGAGAAAGTATTAATACGTGAAGCTGTTGGCCGTTATGCACTGAGTTTATTACTCCCAGGTTTGCCGGAAAGGGAAGATAGAGAATCGCATTTTCGTTACTGTAATTTTGTGGTGATTCGGAATCAGCATCAAAGTAAATAGCTGATCCTGCGGGAGTTATTACTTCAGTGTTTACCTGTGTCTGACGTGCTGAGGCACATCCAACGAAAATTGTAAGCATAATAAACAAGAGAAGTAAACGCTGCATATTCTAAAAACTGTGCTGTTAATTTGAGCTATTATAAACACAACTTTTTATACTATTCATTCATTATCTCTCTTCCTCAGCACACTCTCTCACTGCTTTCGCTACAGCCTTAGCCACTCCCTCTTCGAACGGCCCGGGAATGATCTTATCTTCATTCGGTTCCTTTACCTGATCAGCAATAGCATAAGCCGCTGCAATGTACATCTTGTTTGTGAGTTTTGAGGATCGTGCATCAAGTAATCCCCTAAAAATACCGGGAAAGGCGAGAACATTGTTGATCTGATTAGGGAAATCGGACCGGCCGGTAGCTATGATTCTTGCACCTGCCTGTGTTGCTTCTGCGGGCATAATCTCAGGAATTGGGTTGGCCATTGCAAAGATAATTGGCTGCTTATTCATCGATCGAATCATGTCGGGAGTCAACACACCGGGAACAGACACACCAATAAATACATCCGTATCCTTAATAGCGTCTTCAAGTGATCCTGATATTTGATCTCTGTTAGTAATTTGAGCCACCTCCTCTTTAATAGGTGTAAGATCACCCCGATCTCTGTGAATAATTCCGCGGCTGTCGCACATGATAATTTGCTTAACTCCTATCTCTCTCAAAAGGTAGATGATAGCCATGCCTGCGGCACCGGCTCCGTTAATTACAACTTTCAACTCTTTAAATGTTTTGCCTGTCACGCGAAGAGCATTGATCATTCCGGCAAGGGTAACCACAGCCGTTCCATGCTGATCATCGTGCATAACCGGAATATCCAGAATCTCCTTAAGGCGCTTCTCGATTTCGAAACATCGGGGAGCTGAAATATCCTCAAGATTAATTCCGCCAAAAGTTGGCGCAATCATTTTCACGGCCTGAATGATCTCTTCAGTATTTTGTGAAGAGAGCACGATTGGAACAGCATCAACGTCCGCAAATTTTTTAAATAGCACAGCTTTGCCCTCCATAACAGGCATAGATGCTTCAGGACCGATGTTACCCAACCCAAGAACTGCTGAACCATCACTCACCACAGCAACTGTATTTTGCTTTGAGGTGTAATCATAGGCAAGCTCCCGATTTTCAGATATATCCAGACAGGGCTGAGCCACTCCCGGAGTATAGGCGATGCTTAGGTCATCTATCGTGTCTAGAGGCATTTTCGAGTGAATGGCTACTTTACCGCCGTATTTTTTGTGAGCATCTACGGATTTTTGTGCGTATTCATTCTTCTTATTGGCAGACATACAGTTGATTTAGCTTAAATTTGTTTATGAAAAGGTAAGGAGATTTCAGCTTAACGCCTGAATAGAATAAAAAAAGGGCTTTAAAACTTGTAAAGCCCTTTTTTCGTGATAGAGAGTAATCGGAAATTGTTAGTTTTCAGAAGTCCAGCTGTTGTTGGACCTGTCAATATCAGCCATTCGCTGTGAAGGGTCGATCTCTATCCGCTGAATGTCAGAAAGTGGGCGATCAATTGTAAGCTGATAATCGGGATTCACCCAAGGCCAGTCTTCAGAGATTTCACGATGGATATCAGAAAATTCATTCTCTTTTTGTCCCCACATGGTTCTGAGCGGTATGTAATAGTGAACAACTTCGCCATCCGTAAATTCAACCTCTACGTCAAGTGGCATTGGCATTATTCCTATTTTTTGTAATTCAACTGAGGTGGTGTTTCCATTCTGTACCACATCTCCAATACCGTAATCAATAGTTTTGGTTGTTGTAATCCAATACTCGTAATACCACTTCAGATCAATTCCACTAACCCGTTCTGCAATTCTGATAAAGTCATATCCGGATGGATGTTTGAATTGCCATTCGTCATAAAATCTATTAAGGGTTTGTTTGAGGGCATCTTCGCCAATGATGTATCCAAGTTGATGAAGAAAGATTGCTCCCTTTGTATAAGACGCCATTCCATAAGCAGAGTTGGTTATATAGTGATCGGAATGCTTGTGCATTGGCTCTTCAATACCTGCTTCCACAACTCTGAAATAACCGTTATATCTGGAAAGCATTGGATCTTCTATACCATCGTTGAAAATCTCATTCATGATAAACGCTGATGCATATACAGTAAATCCTTCGTCAATCCACTGATCATACACTTCATTGGTTGCAATAACTCCTTCGTACCAGGCATGTACAAATTCGTGAACGGTTACTCCAACCAGGCTTCTCAGATTACGATTTCCTGTAATCAGTGTGCCCATTGTGTATTCCATTCCACCGTCGCCACCCTGAATAACTATATATTCATCATATGGATATTTGCCATAATTTTCGCTCATATACTGAAACCCTTTAATGGTGTATTCAGGCAGTGCTTCCCAATTAGCTAGCAATTCACTTTGTCTCTCTTCATCAGCATTTTCCGCTACGGGATCAGTTTGATAAAAGAAGCGTAAAAGTGGTCCGTCTGGCACTTGTGCTGTTACATGAGTGTAATCAGGATCTGCAGCCCACATAACATCGTGAACATTTTCTGCCCTGAAATGCCAGGTTAATTTTTCACCGGAAGGACGCTGAACCTGCATGTCCGGAGTTTCATATCCGTAGCCAACTTCTTCAGGATTTTGCAGAATGGATCCTGATGCAACCACATAATCGCGGTCAAT
>SKGY01000238.1 GCA_007117235.1 Balneolaceae bacterium | reverse complement strand
TGAGTCAGCCTCATCTGAGACTGTTTCTAGCAGAGAGATCCAGCCTTGAATCAAAGCGCCACCATTTCGGTCAATAAATGGATACCATCGATTGAAAACCAAATCGCCCATATGCGCAATGTTGTTATTTTCGAACCAAATTACCGAGTCTCCCGATGTGTGGGCTCTGCCGTAATGTTTTGCGATAATGGTTTCACTTCCCAGATCAACAGAGTACTGCTCATCAAATGTAATATCTGCCGCAACTACTGAATCGAGATTACCTTGTTGTTCTGCTGTTCTTCTTTGCAGCATAGGAACATTTTCGTGAGCAATTATTTGATAGTTTCTTGAGGTAAACGCTCCGTTACCTGACACATGATCTCCATGATGGTGAGTATTAAAGAGTATTCTGCTCGGTCCGCTTCCGTACTCACCGATACCACTGATGAACTCCTCCGCAGAATTTTGGAATTGCGAATCGATTGCAACAATGGAGTCATCTGTAACAAACCACCCTATTGTACCTCCTCTGCCAGTAAAAAATCCGATATTATCACCAAGTGTTGTGAAGGGGCTGCTTTGCTTAGAAAGTTTGAAAAGAGCGGGTGATAGAATTGAGCCGGCTGTTAAAAGGCCAATCTGTTGAAGAAATCTTTTTCTATTCATGGTATTTATTATTCGAGTTCGTGGTCATCACGGATCAGCAGAAGGATGGCTGCATGAGGTACAATTAAAAACTTATCGTTTTCAAACTCAATTTCATGAGTTCTGCTTTTCAGGTAGATAGCTAAGTCGCCCTCTTTAGCCTGCATGCCAATGTATTTGGGTTCCGAAGTGTTCTCTTTCCAAGCTTCCTCTATATCATGTGACGGAATAGGATAACCCGGTCCGGTTTTTATGATATAACCACTTTGAATTTCCTCTTTCTCTTTAACAGATGCCGGCAGTACCAATCCGCTTTTAGTGTGAGTCTCCATATCACGAGGCTTAACCAAAACACGGTCACCAATTATGATAAATTTGTCAACGGAGTTTAGATATTCCTGAATCATAAAGTGAGATGAATGTTTTTTTCAATTATTTAATTGATTTTCTTAAGCTGAAAATAGTGCTTTTGCTGAAATCAATTCATCATTGAATGTAAATGTATTTAATTGTGACATTTTATTTTACACTATCTCAAACAATTCGAATTTAACACAACATCGCATGAAAATCGTTCTAAGTTCACTTTTTGTAAGTCTGTTCTCCCTGTTAATGGTTATTGAATCCTCAATGGCTCAGGTTGACAGAGAGTATGGAGATCCAATTGCAACACGCTCTGAGGTTATTGGTCAGCGTGGAATGGTTGCCACCAGCCAGCCTTTAGCGACCCAGGTTGGACTTCAAATACTTCGAAATGGTGGAAATGCCATTGATGCCGCTATTGGGGCAAATGCAGCGGTTGGGTTAATGGAGCCAACAGGAAATGGAATTGGAGGTGATCTTTTTGCCATAATTTGGCACGCTGAATCAGAACAGATTTACGCCATCAATGCAAGTGGCCGATCTCCATTAGGTCTCTCATATGATGATTTAATGAGCATTCTTGATGAGAAAGGTGAAAATAGAATTCCGCCATATGATCTGCTCTCTGTTTCTGTACCCGGTGCTGTAGATGGTTGGTTTGAGCTTCACGAGCGATTTGGATCGATGCCCATGAGCGATATTCTCGAAGACCCGATCTACTATGCCGAACAAGGCTTTCCTGTAAGTGAAGTGATCTCTTACTACTGGAAACGTTCGGCAGGTTTTTTGAGTAGCCAACCAGGCGCTTTTGAGGAGACATTTACTATTGATGGCCGTGGACCGGAAAAAGGTGAAATATTCAGAAACCCTGATTTAGGGAACACCTTCAGACTGTTAGCAGAACAGGGTAGGGATGCATTTTACAGAGGCGAAATTGCACAGAAGATCGATGAGTGGATGCGCGAACAGGGTGGATATCTGAGGTTTGAGGATTTCGATCAGCACCGATCAGAATGGGTTGACCCTGTTACTGTCAATTATAGAGGCTATGATATTTATCAGATTGGAGGAAATAATCAGGGAACTGCAGTGCTTCAAATGCTGAATATTTTAGAAGGTTTTAACCTCAAAGAGATCGGTTTTGGAACAGCAAAAACACTCCATCTCTTTACGGAAGCAAAAAAGCTGGCTTATGAAGACAGAGCAAAACACTATGTGGATTTAGACTTTTATGATCAGCCAACAGAGCATCTGCTCTCTAAAGAATACGCAGCAGAACGACGTGAACTTATATCAGACAGAGCAATGAGAAGCGCTGAAACCGGTATTGATGTTATGAAAGATGGAGATACAATCTATCTCACCACTGCTGATCAATATGGAAATATGGTGTCTCTCATTCAGAGTAATTTCAGGGGAATGGGAACAGGTTTTGTAGTACCCGGAACAGGTTTCAGTTTTCAAAACCGTGGAGAGCTCTTCTCACTCGACCCAAATCATCCCAATGTTTATGAGCCCGGCAAGCGGCCTTTTCATACAATTATTCCCGGTTTTGCGATGAAGGATGGTGAGCCGTGGTTCAGTTTTGGTAATATGGGCGGTGCTTATCAACCGGTGGGTCATGTTACACTTATTACAAACGTAATTGATTTCGGCATGAATATTCAGGTTGCGGGTGATGCGTTCAGATGGATGCATGACGGTTCAACCGAGCCAACAGAGAGTGCCGAAGAGAGTTTATCAGGCACAGGCACTCTGCATGTTGAGTCGGGAATAGATTACAGCGTAGTGCAGGAGTTGCGCAGAATGGGGCACACTGTTAGAATTGGAGAGCAGTTCTTTGGCCGCTATCAGGGAATTATGTGGGACTCTGAGTATGGTGTTTACCTAGGGGCTTCCGAATCGCGTACTGACGGGCAAGCTGCGGGGTATTAACCAAAGGAATATGAGTACTAATTCATTTGTTAAGTCACCTGAAGATATTCCAATAAGGTTTGCAGAAGCTTGGAATGAACGCAATGCAGAAAACATTGCCGAGCTCTTTGACGAGGATACAGATTTCGTAAACGTGGTGGGTATCTGGTGGAATAACCGTGATGATATCAGAAGGGGGGTGATTATGGGTTAGAAGTTATTTTTAGTGAATCAGATCTAAAAGTGACAAAAACCGCTTTAAAGTATCTGACTGATGAGATTGCAATAGTACACGCGAGAATGAGACTGAAAGGCCAATCTTCGAGTGAAAGCAAAAAGCCGGAAATAAGGTTTAACCTCTTCACATTTATTGTTCACAAAAAAGAAGGGCAGTGGAGTTGTGCTGCGGCACATAATACTGATATTGTTCGGGGCAAAGAGACAAATATTATAACAGATGATGAAATTAAGCCTGTAGATTATCGAGAATAATTTATTGATCAGATTTTGCCTTAATATTCGTATCAAATTATTTCATAGTTGAAAAATAGATGGTTAACAGGCATATTGTTTCAGATTTGAAGTGCGAAAAGTTTTATATAACCTGATTAAACTTAAAAGAGACTATGAAATATTCAGTATCTGAACGATATAACACGGTGGTGCTTACATTAAAAGGCAAAGCAATGGGTGGACCGTCAGCTGCCAAGTTCCAGGAAGAAATAAAAGAGTTTATAGAAAACGGGAAAACAAACATTGTTGCTGATTTGAGTAAAGTGAGTTTTATGAATTCATCGGGCTTGGGAATTCTTATAACTGCACTAACAAGTTTAAGAAACGCGGGAGGCGATTTGAAGATAAGCGGCGCCTCAGACCGGATTGAAAGCCTATTGGTGGTTACCAAGTTGATTACCGTTTTTAATCACTTTAAAACGGTTGACGAAGCGGTAGAAGCTTACCAATAAACAGCATCACTTCTTATTCTTACTATTTTAACCCGAATGAAGATCATGAGGCATGAACTTCATTCGGGTTTTTGTCATAATAGTCTAATTAGATATCGTCTTACCTGCCAATCGTGTAACCTTCAGGGGGAACGGCGCCCATCAGATGACGCACAAAAAAGTCCCAGCTTTTTCTCAGATGATAGGGCTCATTAGCATATCCATGACCACGATTGGGCATCACAATTAACTCGAAATCTTTATTGTGACGAATCAGCTCATCAACTACAAGCAGTGTCATGGATGGATGTACGTTTGTGTCCATTGTGCCATATGATATGAGCAGATGGCCTTCTAAATTTTCAGCTTGTAAATGGTTGGCTTGATTTGTATAACTATCTTCGTTTTCAGATTCTTCAAGTAGCCCCTGAAATTTCTCGCCCCAATAGTAGGTATATCCTCTGTTATCATGATTACCGGCGCTCGATACGCCAACTTTGAAAAATTCGGGATATTGGAACAATGCAGAAGCAGTTGCAAAACCACCACCTGAGTGGCCATACATACCTGCGCGATCTATATCGATAAAATCATATTGTTCAGCAAGCTGCTCCATTGCGGTAATTTGATCAAGTAAACCGTTATCACTCATGTCTCCATAGTAGTAGGTGTGAAGTTCTCTCGATCTTAGCGGTGTACCAAAGCCATCAATTTGAACAACTACAAATCCAAGCTCAGCAAGGGCTTGTGCCTGTCCGCGGCGAACGGGTGAGAAGCTGCGTGATCCCACGCTACCTACCTGTGGACCCGGATATATATTATTGACTATTGGATACGATTTGTTTTCATCAAAATCTGATGGAAGCAGCATCACGCCATAAATATCTGTTTCACCATCCCGGGCTTTGGCTGAAAACGGAACAGGCATTTGCCACCCTGTTTCCAGCAGTTCAGTGATATCAGCATTTTCGAGCTCCATGATGATATTGCCGGAGGCAGTTCTGACCACTGAAGCCTGAGGTGTAGTAAAGTCGGAGTGAGTTGATACAATGAACTCACCTGTAGGACTTAAATTAACCTGATGATCTAAAGGTTCTGGTGTTAATAGTTCAAGACCTGATCCATCAAAATTTATGCGATAAAGATGCTCGTAGTATGGGTCAACACCGGCTTCTCGGCCCATTCCTGTAAAGAGAATTGAACGATTCTCTTCATCGATGTGAAGAATATCAATTACATTCCAGTCACCTGATGTGATCTGATTCTTAAGCTCTCCGTTCGATAAATCGTGAAGATAGAGATGGCCCCAGTTGTCCTTTCGGGTGAACCAAATGAACTCATTGCTGTCGTGCAAAACCCTCCAGTTGGGAACTCCACGTGATGTGAGGTTTGACTCAAAGAAAATTTCATCACGCTCATGGTATACTTCGCTAACTTCACCCGACTCAGGGTTTGCAAGATAGAGAGTTACCTCTTTGTAATCTCTGCTGGTGGCAACAAATGCAAGTTGAGACGAATAGTCGATCCATTCATTATCAACCCAATCTGAGCCTCGGGTTAGTCCACAACAATTAGAAGCTCGTTGATGAGAAGGCTCTACATCAAGCCATGTTTTATTTCCACTTTCTACATCAATCACAACCCGTTCAAGCATTGGTACAACAGAATCTCCGGGTAGTGCATATGGCCAGATGTCGGATTGAGGTCTTCCGACTTCGGTTCGCCATAAGGTCATCATTTCAACACCTCTTTCATCAAGACGAAACGTTGAGATTTTTTTTGAATCAGGAGACCATATCAGAATCGGAGTATCAGACCTGTTCCATCCCTGATTGTTTTTTGAAAAACTATAAAACTCTTCTCCCTCTGTAGTAAGCTGAACTTCATCGCCTGATTCGAGATCCTTCACCCATAGATTGTGATCTCTGGTAAAAGCTGCAAGCTTCCCATTTGGAGATGTTATGGAGTTGCTGATAGTTTGTATTGCCAACCCACTGGTTTCACAGCTATATGCGGTCAGGTCGCACTCTATCCGATTGGCCCCCATACTAAACAGGAGAGTATTTAAATCGGCAGAAAACTCAAGATTTTGCAGAGGTAGATTATAAGGATTTTGGTCGCTTTCAGCAGTTTCGGAGATTGCAGTCGCCAAACGCTCATGATCGAAAGCGAAATCTTTTGTGCGATTTGCTGCATCAACAATCATAAACTCATTTCCATTTTCGGTATTTACTCTATACCAGAATGTGGTATCCGTAATCCAGTTAGGCGATACGCTGTTTCTTTTCACCTTGTTAAACAGATTCCAGCTGAGCATAGATTCTGCTCTTTCGTATGCATTTTCAGAAAGCTGATTATTGGCGGAGTTGGCTGATTGTTCCGTATCTGAAACCTGATTGGTTCCTGCACAAGAGTGAATCAGAAATAGACTAAAAACAGAAAGTATTGGAATTATTGATTTCATACCTAATGGATTATTCAGTAAAAATTGGAGAATGATTATCAATATAATTGATGATATAGGCAAGCTATATCAGAAAAAGGCAGGCGTTTTTGAGCAAAAAAAATCCGCCCGGTTTAACATCGGGCGGATTAAATGATTTAGTCGGGCAAATTATAATCTACGTCAGTTCGATAATAATCAAGAAGATGCTCTGCAAAATAGTCCCAAAGCATTCGCTCAAAGTATGCTGAATATCTTCCAAAGCCATGTCGGGCTCCGGGAAAGATCATCATATCAAACTTCTTACCTTCTCGGATTAAAGCATCAGCCAAACGGTAAGTGTTTGCCGGATGAACATTATTATCCATTTCACCATGAACCAGGAGTAACCGACCGCGTAAATTACTTGCTAGTTCAGCGTTCGTTGGAATTCGTGAACTAAATGTTGTTCGCTCCTCCTCAACCTCTTCACCGTCTTCGTTTGTTACTTTAACGGTTTCAGTTTTTGCATTCACGCCATGGTGAACTTCGCCCCACCAGATATTATATACATTATTGTCGTGGTTACCGGCTGATGATACAGCAACTTTATAGAAATCAGGATATTTAAGCAGGGCTGCAGTACTCATAAATCCACCACCGGAATGGCCGTAAATTCCCACTCTGTTCTGATCGATATATGAATGGCGTGCTGCTAGTTGCTCAATTCCGCTTCGGTTATCAGCCAATGCGTAGTCTCTTAAGTTATCGTGACCATAATTGTGGTACCATTTTTCACGCAGCGGGCTACCACCACGGTTGCCCATAGCGATTACCACAAATCCAACCTGTGAAAGCGAATGTGCACGGGCAGATGTTCCGCCAACTGAAAATGTTCTCGGATAAGGTTCAACTTGCGGACCGGGATATACATAAGAGATAATTGGGTATTTCTTGTCCGGGTCAAAATCTGCAGGTTTCCACATTACGCCATATAGATCTGTCTTTCCATCAGCTGCTTTAACAGAGAAGTTTTCCGGAGCATTGTATCCGGCTTCGTTAAGCTTTGACATATCCACTTCTTCAAGCTCGACCAGAACGCCTCCGTCATTATCTCTCAATACGGCCCTGGTTGGCATATCGGGGCGTGAATAATTTTGCACGAAATATCTGCGCGAGTCACTCATGCTGATTGAGTGGTTGGCATCTTCTGGAGTAAGAAGTGCTTGTCTTGAACCATCGAACCGAACCTTGTAGTGATGAGAGTAGAATGGATTACGTCCTTCCTCTTTTCCAAACCCTTCATAGTAAATTGTTTGTGCAGAGGTATCAATCGCGGCAATATCACCAACCATGAAGTGTCCCTGAGTGATTCGATTTCTCAGATTACCCTGACTATCGTAGCGATAAAGCTGACCCCAACCGGTTCGTTCACTCCACCATAAATATTGTTCACCTTCATTGATAATGGCAAGTTGAGCATATCGCGTATTAAAGTAAGGCTCACTTTTTTCAGACCATAGAACTTCTGTTTCGCCGGTTGTTGTATTGGCTTTCACAACGTCAATTTCGTCCCATGTTCGGGTTCTTCGTAAAATCCAGAGGTAGTCAGATTTATCTGAGGTGAAGATGCCACCCCCATTGAAGTAAACGCCACCCAATGATTGATCGGGCCATTTATCTGTGTCAAGGCGAATGCCCTCGTACGATTCCATGTCGAAAACCATGATTTCATCCTGATAGTGGTTTTTTTCGCCCGGCAAATTGTATTTATAAGTTTCGAGTTCAGGACGAGTACTAAGTGTGTTGATCACCCAAAGTTCATCAACTTCGCGCCAGTCTTGTCTTTTCACATATAATTTTCTTGAATCCTCAAACCAGGATGCACGTGATCGCAATCGCTCAGTAGTCGTAGTATCTCCATGGCTGGCTTGATAACTGTACCAGCGCTCACCGTCATGTGTTAAACGAATTTCGTTGCTGTCGGGATCATCTGTTCTCATCACATATAGATCGTGCTCTCTAGCGAAAGCGATGTATGTACTGTCAGGTGAATAAG
>SKGY01000113.1 GCA_007117235.1 Balneolaceae bacterium | reverse complement strand
CACTCAGAAAGTATTTCATCAGCCGGTTTTTCTTGTATTCCGGGCGAAATAGCCAGATACAGTCCTGAAAAGGGTAGAGGCATTTCTGAATGTTCGAGCTGGAGTGACTGAGGGAGTTCTTCCCAAACGATTGGATCTAAATTCCACCACAAATAGTCAGACAGAGCGAGGTCATTAAATTCAGCTAGTAGTTTAAGAGCATCACGTATTGAGATTTGTCCATTTTGAATCCATGCACGTTGTTCGGCTTGTCTATACGAGTTGCGATGAGTATTTGCATCAACATCAACGAGCTGAAAAGCAGAAACATCCTCCCATATTATCATCTCTTCCGGGTCTAAGTTACCTAAGGAGAACTCTTTAGCATATGCGATAAGAATAAATATGTTGCTGGAAGTGCCCATTACCCTCGGTACCTCAGCCTGATAAAGTAGCGTAGAATCGGGAGAGCCCAATACAATACTCGCAATTGACACATTCTGAGGGTTTTCATCAATAAACTCACTTAAGCCACGAAGTGAATAGGTTTTTTCTACCCACTCGCTGCCATCAGCCATAGCGTCACGATTATCCATAAAAATGGTGAATGACTTCCAGTTCAGTCCAAAAACGAAGGCGTAAATGATGAGAGCTGAGAAAAAGAAAGCTGCAAAAAATTTTAAAAGGCGCATTGTACAATTGATGTGAAAATGATCATCTGTTGTGATGATTGAAACGGCAAAAAATAAGAGTTATTTGTGTATAAATGATGAACGATTGGGAATTACGATCAATCACTGCTTCTGTTAAAAAAGTTGGCTGTTTGAAGCAGACGATAGTAGTTGCGGGTTAAGTCTCTCATATAAATAAATGAGTGATACTCCTGCACTGTATTTAAAAAACGATCGTCAAAAACCAGGTCATTTATTCGATTATCTTCGAGAACTACATATTTGTAGCGATAGTTGCCCGGTTTGATGATTACTGACGTTTCCATTCTTTGAATTTCTGAGTTATAACTTAATCGATTCTGATTTTGAATTGACCAACGGTTAAAATCTCCAACCAGATATATTTCAGATTCTTCATCCGTTGTTTGCTGATGATCAAGACGAAACCACACTGTTGCATAGTCAGCACTGAGATTTTGAGTTGCTCCCGCTTGTTGGTTTCCAAAACTTCCGAATGGAGAACTGTTATCACCTACTGCATCATCCATTAAATAGATAATTGGCATGCTTTCGCTAAAATCTACCGAATTAATTTGGGGTTCGGTTTGACTTATTTCCCGAAATTGAAGAGTTCTGAATTCGTAATCACCAATAAAGGATTGTGCACGTGAGGTTTCAAACAGAACATGATCAGGCGATGAGAAATCTGTTTCATCAGGATCTACTGCCCGTCCCCAGAATTGGTTTTGAACCATTCTAAATGACAGATCAAACTGAGGTTGTTCCACACCATCTGTAATCTGATATCGGGTTCTTGATATGTGTGATGTTCTGAGTTGCTGTCTTGGAGTTTGGATGACATCAACTGAAGAAGTTACAGACCCAATGTTCTCTTTGATAAAAAAGGGGGTAGTAAAAAGCAGATTCCCGGTGTCGCCATCTTCAACCCGTATCATGTAATTGCCGCTTTTGTTGAATTGAATCTCACTATTTGGGAAGCGGTAGCGAAATTGTCTGTAATTCGTTCGTGTATTTCTGCTCATAGAGCCTCCACTCACATTTGCTGATTGAAACCCGGTTAAAAACTGCTCCGGTGGTATTCCGGAAGTGGTCCAGTCAGGATTGTGGTGGGAAAATGTGATTTGGAACTGCCTTGAATCGAAGCCTAACGTCTCAAAAAATAATTCAAGCTGATGATCTCTTGTAAGTTCAATGATAGGTGCTGACCCTAAAGAGCCGGATCGCTTTAGCGAAATCGAATGAATATTTTCGGATAAGGTTAACTGGCCCTGTGGGTTGAAGGTATTTATTATACCCTGTTCAGAACTTACTCTCTCGCTGCTTTGATCCGCTGTTGTTCTCGTCTGAATGGATGAGCAGGCTGATATCAAACAGAGTAATGCAATAGTAAGAAAAGAAGAGGGTTTTATGATCAAGAAATCAGAGATAATAGTCTCCTTCAAAAACAAATACAGCAGGACCTTCAAGTTTAATTTGGCTGTATGTTTTGTCTTCAGAATTGAAATTGAAATGTGTCTTAACAGCACCACCACGTACTTTAATAGTATAAGAAAAGTTGCCCTCTCCGGCTTCTTGCAGGTGGTGCCATGCTAGTCCTGATGCAATTGCCCCGGTTCCACAAGCCAGAGTCAGGTCTTCAACTCCACGTTCATAGGTTTGAAGACACACTTGTGAGTTATCAATCCCGGATATAAAGTTTACATTGGTACCTTTTGGTTTGAAGTGATCATGATTTCTGAAATAGCGTCCTTCATGAATCAGTGCCGTTTCATTTTCCAAAAAAGTGGTTTGTACCGGGCAAACAACATGTTCAGTATTTGTGTAAACATCGAGGACATGATTTCCGTCAATCTCTTTCTCAAGCACTTTAGTTGTTAATGGAAAGTGAATTACAACACTTTTCTTTTTTACACTCGCTTTATAGATCTGATCGTGAACACGAAAAGTAAACTTTTTAGGTGACCCAAGAGTAACAGCGTATGCGGCAAAACAGCGGGCACCATTTCCGCACATACCTGCATCACTGCCATCGGGATTTTTGTATCTCATCACAAGATCAGCCTGTTGTGTATCGTCAAACTCCAGGGCAATAAGTCCGTCACTGCCAATGCCAAATTTGCGATGTGATAGCTGAGGGGCTAATGTGGCAATTTTTTTATCAGTTAGCTTAAGAGTCCGGTTATCAAATAAGATGAAATCATTTCCGGCTCCCTGCATTTTAGTAAATGATAGTGACGTTGAATCCATGTATCAGGCGTTATGTAGAGCGGGTAAATGTTTCCATTGATCGTCACTATTGATAGTTGGATCTACACCACGCATGAGGTGTGCAAATCTCAACGAAAGGGCTGTAAAAATATACTTAAACTGGACGTTTTGAAAGAGCAAACTTTTCAAATTTTGAAGATGGTCAATCATCTCTTCAATTCGTGCATCTTTCATTGAGTCACAAAACTTCTTGATAACCTCTAACTGATCGATGTTATGAATCAAATCAGAACTTTGCGTAGCCCGATAGATCAACATATCCCTGAGAATCAGCTCTAATGAATTACACAGCGCAATTTGGCTCTCAGTATTTAAACTGCTGTTCCAGTCTTTAATCAGCTTAAGCAGAGCGGGCACATCTTGAACATAGGAGTACCTTAAGAACTCTATCGCCTCTTTTTGATTTTGCTGAAGATTATCAACATCATAAAAACGAGTCAAGGAGTAGTTGCCATCTGACAAACGAGCAAGATATGATGCTTCTTGCTCAGACTTTTTATCATGACGAATTAAACCTGCCTTAATTTCTTCTTCGGTGAGTGTTCCAAGCTTAATGTGCTGACACCGTGAAATAATAGTAGGAAGCAGCTGATCTGTTTTTGAAGCTGTCAGAATAAACATGACGTTATCTGATGGCTCCTCAAGCAGTTTGAGAAACGCATTTGCAGGCTCCTTTCTCATAGTGTCAATTCCCGTGATGATGACCACCGTTCTCCGGCCTTCATTTGGTTTGTAGACTGTTTTGGGTCGCACTTCCTGATGGTAATACTCAATGGAGTAGAATGCTCTTCGATTTTTAGTTGACTCCGAATCGGTAAGTGCAGGTCTCAGGGTGAAGTCAACAATCTCATATGGGTCTTTTGAAAGTAACTCCAACCGAGCCTGAAGTTCAGAAGCACCCAGAGTAGAGGGTAGAGGAAGAAATAGATGGATATCAGGATGAGTGTACCAGCTGGATTTTTTTGAAATCGCCTCACCTTTCATATCGGTTAAGTGATCAATGCCGTTAACAGCCTCCGCAAACGCGAGCGCAAATGCGGTTTTACCTGAACCCTCGGGACCTGTTAATAAATAGGCGTGACCCAATCGATCTGACTGTAATATTCGATGGGCTTGCTTTCTTGCTTTATGCTGTCCTACAAGTCTGCGGTCTCCAAATTTAATATGATCACTTAAAAATCCCATTAATCCTCCCATATATAATCAAATAGTAAAACTCCTGCAGTAATGGTTGTGCCGCAGTAACCAATTAGCGCCATTAAGTCGTTTAGTTCAGCCCCATCTGGACCGTCAACAAGTGCTATACGCGTAGTGCGGGTCAGTATCAATAATAATGGGACCAGTAATGGAATACATAAAACTGAAAAAACAGCACCCTTACGATCAGCTTTGGCAATCATTGCTGATGTGAGTGTTGTTACAGAAGACAGACCTGCTGCTCCAAAAAGAATTGATGCTACCAGATAAGTAGGGCTGATTATTGGCAAATTCATCATCACCATGTAGAAGAAAAATGTAAAAATGTGAAGGACGAGCAAAAAAAGGAAATTGTAGAAAAGCTTCCCTACAAAAACAGCAGTTGGTGTTGAGTTTAACTGGAGAAGGTCCCACGTTTTTTTCTCAGTTTCATGGACAAATGTTCGCATCATTCCGGTCATCGCTGCAAAAAGAATGATAATCCAGACTAAACCTGATTTGGGAGTGGGATCAAGTTGCTGAGCACGAAGTGTAAATAATATGAGCAGCAGTGCAGCGCCTGTAAATGCAAGCAGAGTATTGATTGCATACTTAGTTCGTAACTCCTGCAGAATTTCTTTTTTAAGTATTGTAATGGAAGATCTAATCATAAAACAAGCCACTTTCGGTCAGATAAAAAGGTACTAAAAAAAGTTCTGCCTGTTGGGTTAAATTCACGCTTTACTTTTTTTAAAAGATCACTTGTTACTTTTTGATGTCATGACACCCTAATTTAATTTTCGATTCATTTTTTTGGAGATATAACAGTTTGTTAATGATGTCTTCAAGCTTTTTAATTGATCAACTTTATTTTGAAGATTTCGCTAATTGCTCCCTATATTCAACTGTACATAAATGAAGAGTTTTTAGAATTTTTATGAATATTTATACACTTCTCGACAGCGGCACCATACTGGCAAACCTTAATGTTTCATCAAAAGAAGAGCTGCTCAATAAAATGATAGATGCACTTGCTGATTCAGTTACAACAGATCAGCTTGAGGAAATTCGAACATCCGTCTTTGAACGGGAAAAAATTATGTCAACAGGTGTAGGTAAGCAGTTGGCTATACCACACGGAAAAGTGAAATCCATAGAAAAGCATTATGCCAGTTTCGCTATTCTTACTAATCCAATTGATTACAATTCAATTGATGATGAGCCGGTAAGCATGGTGTTTCTCTTAGCGGGACCTGAATCAAAGAATACCACACATATTAAACTGTTGAGTCGAATTTCACGTCTCATGAACAGCTCTGCATTCAGGGAGGCTCTTTTTGAGTGTAATGGTTCAGAAGAAATATACAAAGCGTTTCATGAGGAAGAAGAGCGCTATTTCGGAAACTAAACCCATTCCGGATGACCAAATACCTACCGATAAAATTTCTCATTTCCACTGTTTTTCTTTCCCTGTACTTTACTGTACAGTCATCGGCTCAGGTATCTTCACAAATTGAGCACATCATTGAGACAAGTCAGGCAAGAAATGCGTTCTGGGTTGTTCAGGTGCGTGATAGTTCCGGTTTTGTTCTTGAAGATCTTAACGGTGAAAAGCTTGTACGTCCTGCATCAAACTTAAAACTTGTCAGTTCCGGTGCGTTTCTTGAATTACTTGGACCAGATTATACTTTTAAAACCAAACTATTTGGCAGGGGATATCAGGATGGCGATCGATGGCGTGGAGATTTGGTTGTGAAGGGTTCAGGAGACCCATCCATTAACGGTGATTTTTATGATGACCCACTTTTTCTATTTGAAGAGTGGTTCTCTATACTCGACTCACTTGGAATAACACAAATCGATGGCAACATCGTAGCTTTTGATGGTCTTTTTGATGATGTTCCATACCCCAGAGGGTGGGAGTGGGATGATTTGAGTTACTATTATGCTCCTGAAATCAATGCATTATCTTTTAACTCAAATGTTGTGAATCTTGAGGTGCGTGCTGACGGCCCGATTGGATCAGTGCCAAGCATTCAATGGTCACCATTCAATACGCCTTACGTTGAGTTCATAAATGAGCAAATTATCACACCACCTACTACGAGATTTAATGAGTCTTATAGACGAATATTAGGAACCAACACCATCATTTTAAGAAGTACCTTGCCGAGGGGATATTACGAAACAGAGCCTCTTTCTATAATGTCGCCATCACTCTTTTTTATTGATACATTTAAACGCTATCTCGAGCTAAGTGAAATAAGGGTGAGGGGACAGTTGTTAATTGATCGTGATTACTACAACTGGCAGGAGGAGAACCTGGTTTTAATTGCTCAACATGAATCGCGCCCCCTTTATGAAATGATAAGATGGTTGAATCAGGAGAGTGACAACTTTTTTTCTGAAATGCTCACAAAAACACTCGCAACAGAAGTTTATAATACTCAGGGTTCAACAGATCTCGGCCTTCAGGCCATCAAAGAGTTTATGCACAGTACAGGTTTTGATACACTAAATGTGAGTTTACGAGATGCTTCCGGTATGGCTCCGGCTACTATTCTGAATGGATCGGACTTAAATCGGTATTTAATAAACATCAAAGACAAACCGTGGTTCGGTTATTTATATGATTCACTTTCTATCGGGGGAGTGAATGGTACATTGGGTCATCGTTTTAGAAACAGTTCATTTAATCAGCAATTTTATGGTAAATCGGGGTTTGTGTCTGGTGTTCGATCTCTAACGGGCTATTTAGATACAAAATCCGGTCAGAGAGTAGCAGTGACAATAGTTACCAATAATTATACTGCACGTACTGCAAATGTAGACTGGGTGCATGAACGTATTTTGGACTACATATATAACGGATATTAATTATGCCTAAGAAGCCACTCATATTGATCACGGATGACGAAGATAGCATTCGAAATATTCTTCGGGATATTCTTGAATTTGAAAAATATGATGTGATCGATACCTCTAACGGTAAAGACGCACTGGCAATAGTTAAAAAAGAGCCCGTTGATTTGATGATTCTTGATATCAAAATGAAGGGCATGGATGGCATTGAAGTGCTTGAAAAAATTAAGGAGTCTCAACCGGATTTACCTGTAATTATGATATCCGGGCATGGAACCATTCAAATAGCAGTTGAGGCAACAAAAAAAGGGGCGTTTGATTTTATCGAGAAACCACCTGATCTGAACAGAATGTTAGTAACGGTTCGGAATGCTCTGAATAGCCGAGAACTAATACGGGAAAACAAACAAATCAGAACTGAACTGCATGGCGCAAAACAAATTATCGGTGAAAGTCCGGTAATGGTTAAGATTAAAAGTACAATATCTAAGATTGCTCCAAGCGACAGCAGAGTTCTAATAACCGGAGAAAATGGTACGGGTAAGGAACTGGTTGCCCGATCAATACACAATCAAAGCAGACGCTCGTCCAAAAAATTTATAGACGTAAACTGTGCCGCAATTCCATCAGAACTTCTCGAGAGCGAATTATTTGGCCACGAAAAAGGAGCTTTTACAGGTGCAGTGGGTAAGCGTATTGGTAAATTTGAACAAGCAGATGGCGGAACACTCTTCCTTGATGAAATAGGAGATATGAGTGCCGATGCTCAGGCAAAAGTATTGAGAGCACTCCAAGAAAATCAAATTACACGAGTTGGTGGTTCAGAAGTAATTGACGTGGATGTTCGGGTGATATCTGCAACCAATAAAGATCTGGCACAAGAAATTGATGAAGGCTCATTTCGCGAAGATCTTTTCCATAGATTGAGTGTTATTCCTATTCATCTCCCTCCACTTCGCGAACGAAAAGAGGATATCGAGCCTCTTGCCCAGTCATTTCTTTCTGCACTCAGAGAAAAGGATATTGTTTTTGCCGGTAAAACATTTTCCGATGATGCAATTGAGGCACTAAAAAACCAGAAGTGGTCGGGGAATATAAGAGAGCTTCAGAATGTAATTGAGCGACTTGCACTATTGTCTCCCGATGATACCATTACAGCTAAGGATATCGATAGTTTGGTAACAAACCGCAGATCTGACAAAAAGGTATTAGACGATTTAATTGAAGAGAATGACTCATTTCCTGACTATAAAGATGAGGCAGAACGGCTGTTTCTTATCAGAAAACTTGAGAAGTATGACTGGAATATTTCCGCTACAGCTGAGGCGATTGATATTCAACGAAGCCACATTTATAACAAAATGAAGAAGTATGATATTGAGAGGTAGTTAGGAGTGCCTTGAGTACTTGGAGTTTGGAGTTGGGTGTTTATTACAAAAAATGTCAAATATTTATTAAATGAATAACAAGGAGTTTGGGAAATTGATGGAGGAGCGGACACTTGATTTTGCAGT
>SKGY01000057.1 GCA_007117235.1 Balneolaceae bacterium | reverse complement strand
CTGGAAAACCATATTAAATGAATATTAAAAAAATATCCACCATAGTAATTGTACTCTTCATTTTTGGAGCACTTGCCTATCCAAAAGTTAAACCACTGTTTAGTAGTCCTTCAAATACAGACCAGCCAAATAGACAGCAGGGTAGTAGTGGGCTAAAAGTAGAGGCTGTCACATTGGATTTTGAAACAATCGAAGACAGGATTTTTTCCAGCGGTACCATTCAGGCCAACGAAGTTGTTGAACTCAGTACTGAGAGTTCAGGCCTGATTACAGAGATCTTTTTTGAAGAGGGCAGAACTGTAGAAAGAGGTCAGCTTTTGGTAAAAATAAATGACAGCGAGCTTCAGGCACAGAGAGAAAGAAGTGTTTTTCGACTGAATTTAGCTGAACAGCGGGAGGAGAGACAAAGAAGATTATTAGAACGAGGCGGTATCAGCCAGGATGATTACGACGCCACGTTAAATGAAGTGAATGTATTGAGGTCAGAGTTACAGTTGATTGATGCTCAAATTGAAAAAACCGAGGTAAGAGCCCCATTCTCCGGTGTTATTGGTTTGAAATATGTGAGCCCCGGAAGCTATATCACACCGGGAGTGCGAATAGCATCACTCCAAGAGGTAAATCCGGTTAAGATAGATTTTTCAATTCCGGAGAGATACATATCACGGGTTGATGTAACTGATCGAATTAACTTTTCTGTACAGGGATATGATTCAACATTTGTAGGAAATGTGTATGCCATTGAGCCGCGTATTGATACACAGACCAGGACACTTCAGATTCGTGCAACCAGTGAAAACGATGAGCAGCTCTTATTTCCGGGAGCTTTCGCAAATATTGTTTTGATACTTGATGAAATCAACGATGCGCTGATGCTGCCAACCATATCAATTGTACCGGAACTTAATTCACAGAAAGTTTATGTGATTAAAGATGGTAAAGTTCAGGAAAGCAGGGTCCAGACAGGAATCAGAACTAGTGAAAAAGTTCAGGTTATCTCAGGAATTGCACACGGAGATACTGTTCTAACAACCGGGCTGTTACAGGTGAGGCCGGGTATGGATGTTGAAATCACCGACTTAAAGAAGACGACTGAGTTATGAGCCGAATTTCATCATTAAGTATCAGAAGACCCGTTTTGGCATCGGTGATGTCAATTGTTATTGTTCTGTTTGGTGTAATCTCCTTCTTCTATTTAGGTGTTCGGGAGTATCCTTCAGTAGACCCCCCGATTGTTACAGTTAGTACAAGTTATGTTGGGGCCAATGCTGATGTTATTGAGTCACAGATAACCGAGCCACTCGAAGAATCGGTAAATGGAATTGCGGGTATCAGAACACTAACATCAGTAAGTCGCGATGGTCAAAGTACCATAACAGTAGAATTTGACCTTGAAATAGATTTAGAGACAGCCGCTAATGATGTTCGTGACAGGGTTTCAAGAGCTCAGCGAAACCTCCCGCCTGATGCTGACCCTCCAACCGTGACAAAGGCAGATGCAGACTCCTCACCTATTGTATTTCTGAACGTAAATAGTGATAGGAGAAATCTACTTGATCTCACAGCGATTGCTGAGAATATCTTTAAAGAGCAGCTGCAAACAATTCCCGGTGTTAGTGAAATACGTATCTGGGGTTCTCAGCAATACTCCATGCGTTTATGGATGGACCCGTTAAAATTGGCCGCCTATCAACTCACTCCTCTTGATATACAGCAAGCTCTAGCCAGAGAAAATGTAGAGTTACCTTCAGGCCGAATTGAGGGAATGGTTACGGAATTGTCAGTTAGAACCATGGGTAGATTAACAACACCTGAAGAGTTCAATGAGCTGATTATCAGTGAAACCGATGGGCGTAAAATTCGATTTGGTGACATTGGCTATGCTGAGCTGGGAGCGCAGAACCAACGTACTGTTTTAAAAAGAGACGGTGTACCAATGGTGGGAGTTGTTGCAATTCCACTGCCGGGGTCAAACCAGCTCAGTATTGCAGAGGAGTTTTTTGTTCGGCTTGACCGCATTGAACGTGACCTGCCAGAGGATATCAATTTGGCGATAGGATTTAACACAACGGAATACATACAGGATTCTGTAAACGAAGTTCAACAAACTGTATTCATTGCTTTAGCACTTGTTATTGCTGTAATATTTCTATTCTTAAGAGATTGGCGAACAACCCTCATCCCGATTATCGTAATTCCAATTGCGCTGATTGGAGCCTTCTTTATCATGTATATAGCGGGCTTTTCTATCAATGTACTCACAATGTTAGCGATCGTGTTGGCGATCGGATTGGTTGTTGATGATGCAATTGTAGTACTTGAAAATATTTATGCCAAGATGGAAAAAGGTCTCAATACAATTGAGGCAGGAATTCTTGGAGCTAAAGAGATATTCTTTGCGGTGGTTGCTACATCTCTTGCGCTTGTATCCGTATTTATGCCAATTCTGTTTTTGGGTGGAACCACAGGTAGGCTTTTCAGAGAGTTCGGTGTTGTAATTGCCGGGGCGGTTATTATTTCATCTTTCGTAGCCCTCACTCTTACCCCAATGCTGGCTACAAAAATTTTATCAAAGGGAGCAGAAAAGAATCGATTTTATCTGGCGACTGAACCATTCTTTGTATGGCTGAATAATACATATAAGTCTTCGCTCGAATCATTTATGAAAGTACGCTGGATGGCTTTTGTCATTTTAGCAGCAGCTGCGGGACTTATCTCCCTGCTGTTTGTGAATCTACCACAAGAGCTGGCACCTCTTGAGGATCGAGGCCAGATGAGGGTTTCAGCTACAGCACCGGAGGGGGCTTCATTTGAATACATGGATAATTATGTAGATCGAATGATAGCAGTTATTCAGGATGAAGTACCTGAACTGTTTGCTATGAATACAGTTACATCCCCAGGGTTTGGTGCCGCGGGATCAGTTAATTCGGCATTTGGGTTTCTCACACTTGTTGATAAAAGTGAGAGAGACAGATCCCAGCAGGAGATTGCAGATCATCTCACAGAAATTTTAAATGGATTAAGTGGTGCTCAAACTTTTGTCTCGCAACCACAATCTATAGGGGGTAGGCGACAGGGATTACCGGTTCAATTTGTTCTTCAGGCACAAAATTTGGAGCAGTTGGAGGAGGTAATACCGGACTTTTTAACTGCGGCCAACAACCACGATGCATTCTCATTTGCTGATGTTAACCTTAAATTCAATCAGCCCGAATTACAGGTAGAAATCGATCGTAATCGCGCTAGAACCCTTGGTGTTTCTGTTAGAGATATTGCTCAAACACTTCAACTTTCACTTTCGGGTAACAGGTTTGGGTTTTTCATAATGGACGGTAAACAATATGAAGTAATCGGCCAGTTGGAGCGCCAGTTCAGAAATGAACCTGTTGATCTAAGAACGATATACGTGCGAAACAATCGTAATGAGCTTATTCAAATGGATAATCTGGTCTCACTTTCTGAAACAAGCGCACCTCCACAACTGTTTCGGTTCAATCGGTTTAACTCAGCCACCATATCAGCAGGGTTAGCCCCGGGATATACAATTGGGGATGGAATAGATGCCATGAGGGGCATTGCAGATGAAATACTACCCGAGACTATTGTCACAGATTTAGCAGGTCCTTCTCGCGATTTTGCGGAAAGCGCTGCAAGTTTAGCCTTCATTTTTGTGCTCGCATTAATTCTTATTTATCTGGTACTTGCTGCACAGTTTGAAAGCTTTAGAGATCCTTTCATAATCTTATTTACAGTGCCACTTGCCATTTTGGGGACGCTTGTCTCACTTTGGTACTTTGATCAAACTCTGAACATTTTTAGTCAGATTGGTGCAATCATGCTGATTGGTTTGATTGCTAAAAACGGAATATTGATCGTTGAGTTTGCGAACCAGAGACAAGCGCAGGGTCTTAACGTAATGGAATCAATTATGGATGCCGCCGCTGTTCGATTCAGGCCTATATTGATGACTTCTATTTCAACAATTTTGGGAATTCTGCCTATAGCTCTCGCCTTAGGCGCCGGGGCAGAAAGCCGTACCTCGATGGGTATTGCCGTAATTGGTGGATTGTTGATTGGTAGCTTTTTAACGCTTTATGTAATTCCTGCTATCTACAGCTATTTTGCCTCAGATAAGAGCGAAAAACTAAAAACAGTTGAGAAAGCCAAGGAATATGAAAAAGATCTAGAACCTGCTTCTGTATGATAAACCTTCGCAACTTCTCACTCCTGTTTCTCACAACAACACTATTTTTTTGCACTTCAAACCAAGCTGATGCTCAAAACTTGCTGACTCTCGAAGAAGCAGTGGAAATAGGCCTTGAAAACAATTACAGTTTGCAAATTTCGAGGAACTTTCTGGAAATCGCAGATAACAACTACTCATTAGGGAACGCCGGGTTCTTACCGTCACTTGATTTAACTGCCTCGAGAAGAGAGAGTATTGAAGATAGTGAGTTTGAATCAGCAGATGGTAATTCGCAAACAAATACAGGAGCAAGAAGTACCGCAACAAATGCGGCTATTAATCTGAACTGGACTCTTTTTGATGGCCTTAGAATGTTTGCTTCCTATGATCGGCTTGGAAAAATCAAGGAAGTACGCGATGAAGAACTTCGGTTTGATATGGAAAATCTTGTATTCGAAATTTCGCTTGCCTACTTCAATCTGATTCGTATTTCTGAGCAGATCAATGCACTGCAAAATAATATTGATGTATCTCAGGAACGGATAGAGATTGAAGAAGCTAAAGTGGATGTTGGTTCAGGTTCTGAATATGATCTTTTGCAAGCCTGGTCAGACCTGAATGCAGACAGGGCGTTGTTATTGAGGGAAGAAAATTTTCTTACTGAAGCGCGAATCAGACTTAACGAATTATTGTCACGAAATCCGGAAACTGAGTTTTCTGTAACACGAGATATAGAGGTGAACCGGCTACTGATCAGGGATGAACTCTATCAGAAGCTGATGGCAGATAATGCTGAGTTATCACTTGCAAGAATGCAACAAGACATTGCCAGAGTTGAACTGAGGGAATTGAGGGGGGAACGATTTCCGGAAATCTCATTAACATCAGGCTACAACTATTCAAGTAATCAGAATGATGGTGGATTCTTTAGATTTAATGAAACAACGGGATTTTCAGTCGGAATTACAGCTCGGGTAAATATCTTCAACGGATTTGATACGAATCGGCGGGTTCAAAATGCCAGAATCAATCGAAAGAATGCAGAGCTTACCCTGGAGTCACGACAACTTAGATTAGAGGCAGACTTTTTGGCCACATTCAGAGCATATCAAAACAGCCTGGAGTTGGTTGATCTGGAAGAGCAAAACCTGGAGAACGCTGAAGAGACGCTGGATATCGCTCTCGAAAGATTCAGATTGGGGTCGATCAGTTCACTTGAATTCAGGGAAGCTCAGCGAACATTTATTGCAGCTGAGAATAGATTGATTAGCGCAAAGTTTGATGCAAAGATTGCTGAGGCCGAATTAAGAAGACTGAGTGGTGAGTTGGAACAGCTAATATCAGGCAGTTAATTTCTGTTAATTTGGAATTTTACCGTTCGCCCGCCATCCAGATAAGTCACGTCATCAGATATCTCTTTGATAAGAAAGACTCCCCGTCCTCTGGCATTAAGTAAATTTTCTTCCTGAAGGGGATCGTCGGTTTCCTCAGGATTAAATCCCTCTCCCTGATCTTTTACAATTGTTTCGATCTTCTTCTCAGCGATGATGATTTCAACATCTACTTCTTTTGAAGGATCCAGCTTGTTGCCATGCTCAATTGCGTTAGTTACGGCTTCACTAACCAAAAGCATCAGGGTTGATGTCTCATCTTCGGTGAGTGAAGCTTTAGACTGTAAATTTGCTACAAAATCGGGCACCTTTTCCGACTCTTTAAAAGTGGATTTTAGCTTGAGCCGGAATTTTAAATTCGACATTTAGTCGCTGCTTTAAGAGTTAGTTTATGCGTAAATACCGCGCATCTTCAATGTTGTTGCAACCTTGTTGATGGCATACACATATGCAGCCTGTCGTAATGTAATGTTATACTCTTCGCTAACATTGTAAAGGTTGTCAAATGCACTTCTCATCATTCTGTTTAAACGACGATTCACACGTTCTTCTGTCCAAAAATATCCTTGTCTATCCTGAACCCATTCAAAGTAAGATACAGTTACACCACCGGCATTTGCAAGAATATCAGGTATAACCATGATTCCCTTTTGATCTAAGATGGAATCTGCATTTGCAGTAACCGGCCCATTTGCGCCCTCAGAAATTATCTTTGCCTTAATCTTGTGGGCATTATGCTTACCAATCTGATCTTCTTTCGCAGCCGGTATCAACACATCACACTCTAGTTCTAAAAGATCATCATTGCTGATTTTTTCAGCATCAGGATATCCTTCAAGAGAATTATTATTCTCTTTAGAATATTGAATCATTTCCGGAATATTTAAACCCTCTTTGTTGAGGTATCCTCCTGAAATATCACTCACAGCAATAACCTTGGCTCCCTGCTCATACATCAACTCTGCAGATACAGATCCTACATTACCAAAGCCCTGCACAACAACAGTTGACTTATTTGGCATGAGGCCGATTTTGTTTAATCCTGCAAGAGTACATGTTACCACACCACGTCCTGTAGCTTCTTTTCTTCCTTGTGAGCCGCCAAGAATAATTGGTTTCCCGGTTACAACTGCGGTCTCAGTTTTTTGAGATCGCATACTGTAGGTATCCATGATCCAAGCCATTACCTGCTCGTTGGTGTTCATGTCAGGTGCCGGGATATCTCTGTCCGGGCCAAATATTTCGAGCAGATTAGCAGTATATCGCCTGGTTAATCGCTCTAACTCACCTATGGATAACTCTTTAGGGTTACATCTAACACCACCTTTAGCTCCTCCAAACGGTACGTTTACAACAGCACACTTCCATGTCATCCATGAGGCTAAAGCTTTAACCTCATCAATGTTCACATCCGGAGAATATCTTATACCACCTTTGGAAGGGCCTAACACGTTATCGTGAATTACGCGATAACCTTCAAATACCTTAATAGATCCGTTGTCCATAACTACCGGAATTGAAACAATAACCTGTTTAACAGGGTTGGCGAGGTACTCGAACATGCCTTCATCCAGCTTAAGTATTTCGGCCGCAAAGCGAAACCTTTCCATCATCGATTCAAATGGAGATTCCTTATCTAATTTTGGCCCGGGTTCCTTGTAGTAGTTAGGTGAGTAAATGGGTTTATTTGAAGACATACAGTTTGTTATGGTAGATCGATGAACTATTTCTTGTGAATATTTTTTAATCGGTATCATCGAAAAATACAGGCTTTTTCTACAAGGAAAAACTCTTTTTTTGGCAGCGTTGTCAACGGGATAATATTAGGTTAATACACGGTTCGTATAATCTACGTTTGTCGATATAGATTTGAACCCCTGTTCCCGAAATGCCGAAAAAGAGTAACTCAAAAAGATCAAATATTCTGCTGCAAATGGTTCCTCAGCATTGGATTGATTCTCTGAGAAGTGAGAGAAGATTTCTGTTGATGATGGGACTATTTTTCATTGTAGCTGCATTCACATACCGAACACCGGGTATTGCTATGTGGATAGGTTTTTTCTTCGCCGCATACTCAGCAATTGCGAACGACAGTATTCAGACAATCGGTACATTTCTTGCTTCAAACTCTGATCGAAAATGGTGGGTACTATGGCTTTTCATAGGTGGAATATTCTTGTGTACTGTCACCTATAGCTGGTATGTGTATGATGGTGATGTTACCTACCAACGTCTGACATCCAGAGGGTTTGATACAGCGCCAAATCAATTCGTTTATCTGCAGGTAGCAGCGCCGTTATTTTTATTGATACTGACAAGGCTGCGGATGCCGGTGTCAACAACATTTCTGCTTCTTAGTGCTTTTGCTACCGATCCGGGAGGTATTGGAGAGGTTCTTCAAAAAAGCATTTCGGGGTATTTCGTGGCATTTACAGTAGCGATTATTGTATGGTTTATTCTAAACGGTTTGATTGAAAAATGGGTGAAAGGAGAAGCTCATCCAATATGGAGGCCTGCCCAATGGGTGATTAGCGGTTGTTTGTGGGCTATCTGGCTTATGCAGGATGCTGCTAATATTGCGGTATATCTACCGCGTTCACTTGGTGTAAATTCGTTTATACTATTCTCCGGTTTTGTATTTCTTAGTCTCGGTGTACTATTCTACCTGAGAGGTGATAAGATTCAGCGCATTGTAACTGAAAAGTCTGACGTTACAGATGTCCGGGCTGCAACCCTCATTGATGGTGTATATGCATTGATATTGTGGTACTTTAAATCTGTTAGTGTCATTCCCATGAGTACTACCTGGGTGTTTATCGGATTACTCGCAGGCAGGGAGATTGCCATCAGTATTCGCAGTAATAGATCGGGCAACCGATCGTTAAAACATTCGTTTGGATTGATTGCCAAAGACCTGAGTTATGCAATCATTGGTTTAATTATATCAAT
>SKGY01000132.1 GCA_007117235.1 Balneolaceae bacterium | reverse complement strand
TGTATTTAAGCAGAAACGGTTCTGAGTAATCTGTTGATAAATTTTGGATAGCATTTGCCATCAGATTTTTCAATTCGTTTAACTCTATATTTTTGTACGGTGAATACTCTGTGCTTTCAATAGATTCTTCAAATTCAGGCTCCATCTCACTAAATCTTCTGTTTTTCCTTCGTACGTTCTTAACATAATCCCGACAGTGATTCATCGCAAGCTGGTAGAGCCAGGTAGAAAAAGATGACCTCTGATCAAACTTGCTCAGTTTTTCATAGGCTTTTACAAAAATCTGTTGTGAAAGCTCTTTTACTTCATCTTCATCCTTTTGAAATCGTCTCACTACATGAAAAACGAGTCCTGAATATCGATCCACCAATACCCGGTATCTGTTACTTGATCCATCAAGAATTTCATCAATAAGAGTAAATTCAGACTCTTTTAATTCTTCTGACTGCATAAATAGATATTAACAGAATATGAGTTGTGTTTCCATGTGACGATCAACTATTGAATAGGTTACCGAATATTTACAAAATAAGTCAAAGCGTAATAATTTTTGCATAAAAGCGCTTTCACATTTATTAGTGAATTACAGGATCAATTTTACCGTTATTAAAGATGTATTTCCGATATTATACTTAACTTTTAATAACACGATTAATTGAGATGAAAAACCTCCCGAAAGATTTAACCAAAAGATTACAATCCCACCGAGAGGTTCTTTTAGCAAATTTAGTCATGATTGGAGAAATATCCTCACCAACGTTTCAAGAAGAGAAACGAATCGAATTTCTCCTTAACCGCTTTAATGAAGCAGGCCTCACTGAATCCTCAATTGATGAGGCAGGTAACGGTATCGGCATTTTAAAAGGTAATGACAGTGATAAAGCCATTCTTATAAATGCTCACGCAGATACTGTTTTTAGCAATAAAACTGACCATACCATGCATGTTTCGGGCGACCGTATTACCGGACCCGGCGTCGCTGATAACAGCCTCGGAATGGCTGTTCTTGCAACTCTGCCATATCTGCTTGAACAACTTGATATCAAACTAAAAAATGATCTTGTTTTGTTAGGAGGCGCTAAAAGCCTCGGCAGAGGTGATCTTGAAGGCATCCGATTTTTTCTGGATAACAACAAACTCGACATCGGACATGCACTCTGCATTGAGGGTATTGAACTCGGCAGATTAAGTTATAGCTCCATTGGGATGTTGCGGGGTGAAATTACTTGTAAGGTACCGGAAAGTTATGACTGGTCTCGTTTTGGAGACGCCAGTGCTATTCTCACACTAAATGAAGTGATCAATAAAATAAATGATATCAGGCTCCCAAAACGCCCAAGAACAAGTATCGTGATGGGATCAATTGTGGGGGGCACATCTTTCAATACAATTGCAAAAGACGCCACCCTTGGTTTTGAAGTTCGATCTGAATCTAAGGAGGTTGTGGAGTCTACCGGTCAGACCATTGAAGATATTGTAATGGAAGTCACATCAAAAACCGGTGATGAGATTGAACTCGATATATTTGCGAAGCGAAGTCCTGGTGGTATTCCATATGCTCACCCGCTCAACAAATGCGCCAGGAAAGTAATGAGCGAACTCAAAATCGAACCCCGACTTGCACCAAGCACTTCAGAGCTTGCAGCGCTAATCGATAAAAATATTCCGTCATTAACGTTAGGTATCACAAGTGGTGATAACATCCATAAAAAAGAGGAAGCTATATTGATTAAACCCATTTACAAAGGTCTTGCCCAGATAATCGGAATGATAACTGCTATAGATGGAGGTCACTGTGAATAATCTTCAGGAATGGATCGACAAAAACACATACCACCACTCTCAGTTTTGGGATCTAAAAAAACTTGTGGAGAAAAAAGAGAAACTGGGGCTAACCATCTCGCTCTGTCTTCCAACTCTCAATGAAGAGAAAACTATTGGAAAAGAGATCATACTCTTTAAGTCTGAACTCGTGAACAGATATCCGCTTATAGACGAAATTGCGGTGATCGATTCCGGATCTACAGATGAAACTCTCAATGTTGCAAAAAACTTTGGGGCTGATACCTACCTGGCGTCAGATATTCTGCCCAACCTTGAACCTAAACGCGGGAAAGGAGAAAATCTCTGGAAAGCCATCTATCAACTGAAAGGAGACATCATTGTTTATGTGGATGCCGATATCAGCAATATTCACCCTCGATTTGTCTATGGCCTTGTAGCTCCGCTTATCTATCGCGAAGAGGTGAAGTATGTGAAAGCATTTTATGATCGTCCACTCGCTTTTTCGGGAAATGTTCGAGCATCAGGTGGGGGTAGAGTTACCGAAATCTTAGTGCGCCCACTCTTTTCACTCTTTTTTCCGGAGTTAACCACAATCATACAGCCGCTGTCAGGTGAATACGCTGTAAGACGAGAAGTTCTTGAGCAGATTGCCTTCCCTATTGGTTATGGTGTGGAAACTTCGCATCTGATTGACGTGCATCACAAATTTGGCCTGGAGGCTTTTGCACAAACCGACCTGGATAAACGGGTACATGAAAATAAACCCACAATCGATCTCGGAAAGATGTCCTTCGGTATTCTTCAAACCTTTATAAAGCGGGCCAAAGCACTGGGAATTTTTGAAAAAGCTGATCATGAAACGATACTTCGACAATTTCAGGTCACGAAAGACAAATACGAGCAAAATCTGATCGAAATAGTTGAAGAAGAGAGACCGCCAATGATTGAAATTGAAGATTATCGCAAAAAATTCAAAAAATAATGACTGATTCCGAAAATCTGTCTGATAAACTAAAAAACCGATTCCGAGAACTTTCATCCCCCCTAGAGCCAATCCCTACAAATAGTGAGGTCAGACTTAAAAAGCTGGACAACATAAGGGTTATTATGTACGATTTTTACGGCACTCTATTTCTTTCCGGTGTTGGAGATATTGGTGTGGATGATGGAAAATCAGACTCTACCTTGATGCTAAAGGCTCTTAATGATTCGGAAATAACAGTAAGTAATAACTCAGCCGGAAAGCGTGCTTTTGAGATATATTCAGAAGTTGTTGAAAACGAACTGCAAAAACTTAAGCAAGCCGGAATTGAATACCCCGAGCCGGATATACGAATAGTTTGGAAAAAGGTACTTCAGCAGCTATTTGATGCAAACTTGATACTAACCAAACCCACCGATTCATTAAGCAGTATTTTGTCCGTTGAGTTTGAAGCCAGGATGAACCCGGTTTGGCCTGTTTCTGATTCTGTTAAAACACTCGCTTATTTTAAAAAAAGTGGAATAGATCAGGGCATCATCTCGAACTCTCAGTTTTACACCCCCCTGCTGCTTGAAGCACTTACAGACAAATCCATTACGGAATTGGGATTAAATCCCTCACTCCTGCACTGGTCTTTTCAAGAGAAAATGAAAAAGCCGGGGCTTAATTTTTATAAATCTGCAGTGAAAAAAATATCTGAGACTCACCCATCAATAAAACCCGATCAGGTGCTATATGCCGGAAATGATATGCTTAAAGATATTTGGCCGGCAACTAAGATGGGTTTTAAAACAGCCCTTTTTGCGGGTGATAAACGTTCTTTAAAATGGAGAAATGACGATGAACGCTGTAAAGAACTAAAGCCAGATATTATTTTTACTCAATTTTCACAGTTGAAAAGTGTGTTGAGATAATCGGCTAAATTTTAATCCAGCATACGTTATAGGGCTTTATTACCATTGTGTTCTTTTCCACAACGATTTGTCCAGAGAGTATATCGCTGTATGATCTGTTATTTTGAAGAGGCAGTTCAGCGCCATGTAATCCTACTTCTATCGTGATACTGCCCACGTTTGCAACTACAAGAATGCGCTCAGTGTTATCTGGGTCCCACCTTTCAAAACAGAAGATACTTTCGTGAATTTGATATACTTTTTGTCCTCCAAATGGATGAAAAGCCGGGTGTTTCCATCGTGTGGCAATAATCTCTTTCATACGATTGAAAATTCTATTTGTAGTGGTATCCGGATCACTCAAATCTTCCATCAGTTCATCAAAGTACCACTTCTTTCTGTTAATGCTTCTATATCTACCTGTAAGAGATACTCCCTGCAGATTATTTCTGGTTGCTGTGAGATTGTGGAAATAGATACCCGGCACACCTTGCAAACTCATCATGATAATCTGAGAACATATAAAGCGCTTCTCCTGTTGTGATTGTTTGCCGATTCTGCTGCCGAAAGCATCAAAGTATGTGATATTCAACTCGTACGGACTTAAGGATCCATCTGAGTTTTTCTTTTCTGATACAAACCCACCTTTATCCCTGATTCCTTCTGCAAGCTGATCAAATTCTCTTTGGGGTACCAACCCTTCAAGTGGTCTCATCCCAATCCCATCATGCGAAGCAGAGAAGTTAAAATAGGTACAGTTTTCAGGTAGATCATCCAGAGAACTTGCCCACTTTGTAAGATAGTTTGAGTTTTCAGTCAATATAGCGTGAAGAAGCAGTGGCGGTAAGCTAAACTGATAAACCATGTGGGCTTCATCGCCATCACCGAAGTAGCTGATATTCTCCTTGTGAGGGACGTTCGTCTCGGTGATGATAGTTGTGTCGGGCGCATAAAAATCACAAAGTGTTCGGAAAAGTTTTACAATCTCATGTGTCTCCTTAAGGTGAATACAGTTTGTACCAATCTTCTTCCAGATAAATGCGACAGCATCCAAACGAATTATAGATATCCCTTTGCTTAAATAGAGGAAAAAGATATCGATGTATTC
Source organism: Balneolaceae bacterium (assembly GCA_007117235.1). Lineage (GTDB taxonomy): Bacteria > Bacteroidota > Rhodothermia > Balneolales > Balneolaceae > Rhodohalobacter. Next base: position 3,766 of record SKGY01000132.1, on the reverse strand, counting down.
AAAGAGAACATCCGGATTGGCAAAGTTGACATCAATTTGATCATCACTAAATGTACACCAGATATACTTTTCTCCTTGTTCGGTATGAACCGGAGTTAATAACGGCGTGCTTCTTGGCCGTGTTACCTGAGACAAGTCCGTACCCGAATCAACCTCAATGAAGTAGTTCTGATATTTTTCCTCCCCTTTTAAATAACCCTGAAACCATTCGCTGTATCGGGATGTGTGATTCATCACTAAATCAGCCATCAACCTGAAATCTTCACTAATAGCTTCGATATCTTCCCAGCCGCCCAGCTTAGAATCTACACGACGATAATCAGCTACAGAGAACCCATCATCTGATGTGCTGGGAAAAAAAGGAAGAATATGAACTGTGCTGATTAAACCTTTGATTTTCCTCTTCAGAAACTGATGCTGTTTTGAAAGCGCTGAAACCTGTTCACTTTTTTCCGGCCTTACCATATCTCCATAGGTGATCAAAATTTGATCCCTGTGGGTCCACACATCCTTAAATGATCTGGCAGGCTTTACAGAAATGCTGTACTTATCAATAAGCTTTTTTGTCTTAGATAAACACTCATCAACCTTATCTTTTCCATATATCTCTGCAAAATGTACAGAAAGTACTTTCTTTAACTTGTTCGGAAAATCGGGGGCGCTCATATACGTCTCTGTCTTCTTAAATGGTTGAAACAACAAACGATGATTTTAATAAAATGTAAAGCAAATTGCCTGAACAAAGAGTTATTACATGATTATTTAATGGGTTCTATGTCAAGAATCAGAACTTTCTTACCTTTACGGGACAAAAATTAACTATCACTATGGATCGAGAAGCACTTCAGGAACGATACGGTATTACGGGAGAATCAACAGCTATTCGGCAGGTTGTTGATAAAATTATGCAGGTATCAAAAACTGATATCACCATTTTGCTGCAGGGTGAAAGTGGTGTTGGTAAAGATGTTACAGCCCGGGCAATTCATGCATTAAGCGATAGAAAGCGGAATGACTTGGTAATTGTAAATTGCGGTGCTATTCCGGAAGGCATTATTGAAAGTGAGCTATTTGGTCATGAAAAAGGTGCTTTTACCGGAGCTCATGAAGCACGGAAGGGGTATTTTGAAAAAGCTGATGGCGGCACCATTTTTCTTGATGAGATTGGTGATACCCCAAAAAATATTCAGGTAAAACTTTTAAGGGTATTGGAAAACGGAGAGTTTTTCCGTGTAGGCTCAAGTAAGATGTATACTAGTGATGTCCGAATTATCGCAGCCACCAATAAAGATTTATGGGAATTGGTTCAGGAGGGAGAGTTTAGAGAAGATCTCTACTATCGATTGGACACTGTAAAAATTAAGCTCCCACCGCTCAGAGATCGAAAAGAGGATATCATTCCGATTTTCAGAAAATTTGTATCAGAGTATTCGGCCAAGTATGATTCTGTGTTTCAGGGATTCTCTGATGATGCAAAAGAGCTGTTAACGTCCTATCGCTGGCCCGGCAATGTTCGTGAGTTACGCAATGTTGCAGAGCAGCTCGTCGTTCTCGAGAAATCACAGTTTATTGACAAAGACAGACTTCAAAAATATCTGAAAGGACGTCAGCACCTTGGATCAACTGATAATCTGCCGGTACTGTCGCAAAAGAGCAAGGATAGTTTTAACGAACCGGGACCTCAGACGGCCGACAATGCGATCATTTATAGAGCGCTCCTTGAAATGAGCAGTGACATTTCTGATCTCAAAAAGATGCTGGCAAAATTCCTCTATTCAACATTTACCGATAAAGGAGTAAAAGCTTTGCCAAGTGCCATGCCACGAGATTTTGACCCAAATGATATTTCAAACCATCTTCGGGATCAGATGAATGATCAATCATTGGGGATTAATAACCCCGGAAAATCTGACATTGATTTAGACGAAAAAAGTGACGTTGAAGAGTTTCTCGGAGGAAAAGAGATTCCATCAATTGAAGACGCTGAGAAATTCTTGATTGAGCAGGCATTAAAACGCTTTGAAGGAAACCGAAGAAAAGCTTCTGAAGCTCTGGGCGTTAGTGAACGAACACTTTATAGAAAACTGGATCAGTATGACTTACAGTAACAGAAAAAGCTTTCTAATTTTAGCATCTCTGCTGTTCATTTTTTCGGGTTGTATATCATACAGTTTTACAGGTACCTCAATCCCTGCCGATGTTCGCACAATTTATATTCCTTTTTTTCCAGATCGTTCTCAAAGCGGACTTGGAGATTTGAGTAATCAGATAAATGAAGTACTAATAAACAGATTTGTAAATCAGAGCAGGTTGTCTATCAATAATGATCAGGACGAAGCCGATGCATATCTCGAAGGTGCAATTCAGGGATATGTAAATCGCCCATTTAGTATTGGAGGCAATGAGCAAGCGAACCTGAATGAAATTCAAATTACAGTGCGCGCTCTATTCCAGTATGCCGCGGATGACGAACCACTTTGGGATAAAAATTTTACCGGAAGCGCTACGTATGACGTTGTTGAAAATCCTGTAGAAGGTGAATTGCAGGCTGCGAGACAAGCTTTAGAGCAAATTGCTAATAATATGTTTAATGATGCTGTAAGCAGTTGGTAAATAAAGCTCGCATTTCATACTATTCAGCATGCAATTAGAAGCAGATCAAATACCCAAATCATTACAAGGATACCTCGATCATTTTGACGAAGATCCTGAGAAAGCCATTGAACGACTTAATGCTCATATCTCAAAAAGAAACATAGGGGCTGTCGGTTATTTTTTCCTTTCATGGCTATATCATCGTCATGGCGACAACAAAAAAGCCGTTCAGTCGGCCCTTCATGCAAAAATGTTGGCACCCGGCAGCAAATTAATGGAAAAGCTCCACTATATGCTTGCTCACCCACATGCATTCAATGCCTGGGAACCGGAGTCGAAAAAAGAGACATTTAATCGTGACAATCACAATACTGACAGAGGACATCCAATTCAAGATTTAGATACACTGATTGCCAAACTTTCATCTGTTGACAAAAAGAGAATTAAGCCTGACTTAAACAGTGAGGAGTCTCGGCCAGATTTAGGTGAGCAAAGTACTCAGGTTGATGATATTGTAACTGAAACTCTTGCAGTAATTCATGAAAAGCAGGGGAATTTTAAGTCAGCCATAGAGACTTACAAAAAACTCAGAAGATTTAACTCATCAAAGAAAGATCATTACGATGAGCAGATTTTCAGACTTCAGCGGGAACAAATGGAAGCTTCAAAAAAAGAGAAGTAGTCTATCCTTTCACAAAAGCGTTATTCGCTTTTTCATGTCCAATTGTAGTTGATGGACCATGTCCCGGATACACCACAACTTCTTCGGGCAGTGTATATAGTTTTTCTCTGATTGATTTCTCCAGTAACCCAAAGCTTCCTTTATAGAGATCAGTCCGGCCAATACTCTCCCTGAACAGTGCATCGCCTGCCAATAATATGTTGTCGTCTTTAAAATATAGAGAAACGTGATCGGGAGAGTGGCCTGGCGTGTAGAGCACATCAAAAGTAAAAGGCCCAAGCTCAAGTGCTTTACCACCTTCAAGTGGTTTGGGAGTGAAGTCGAATGAAGTAGATTGAAACCCGAATCGCTGAGCCTGTTCAGGGAAATGATTCCACAGGTAAAGATCTGAGTGATTCAAATATACAGGCACATCAAAGTCCTTCAGAACTTTATGAAGCCCCAGAATATGGTCAACGTGAGCATGAGTTAGCAAAATGGCAATAAGCT
>SKGY01000173.1 GCA_007117235.1 Balneolaceae bacterium | reverse complement strand
TTAACCCCTGCCATCCAATGATCTGCGCTTCCAACTTAAGAGAGGCTACGGTTGGCATCAGATAGGGGTAACCTCGGCTCTGGAAGTAAAAACGCTGCGGAGAGCCCATGATACACATGTCGATGCAGGCGCATTTGGCGCAAAAGCAATCTTTGGTTTTTACACCGCAATTGCAGCAGGCGATCAAGCTGCTTGTGCTGAATAATATCGAGCTTTCAAGCTATGCCGAAACCCTTGCCGAAGAGAATCCGTTCATCGAGGTTTCGCAGCCGCAAGCCACACGCGCCATGCCGCGCGTCACAGGCCCCAGCGCAGAGGTGCGCGACTATGACCCGATTTCCCTGATCGCAGACGCGTCCGCCGAGACGTTTCATGCGCAGGTTTTCAAGCAGGTTGATGAAGTTCTGGTCGCACCGGCTGACAGGGCCATCGGCTATGCGCTGGCGTCCCATCTGGAACCGTCAGGGTGGCTGCTTGTCCCGCTGGACGGGATCGCGCGCAACCTCGGGGTGCCTGAGGATGTTGTCGCCCGCGTGCTTGCAAAGCTGCACACTGTCGAGCCGCGCGGCCTGTTTGCCCGTGGGTTGAAAGAGTGTTTGCGCCTGCAAATACAAGAAGACGCTGTGGACCGCGCGCACATGTATACGCTGATCGAGCATCTTGAACTGGTGCAAAAAGGGGCCTTCCCGGAGTTGCGCCGCAAGATTGGCTGCTCGAAAGACGAGTTGTCGCAATTGTTGCGCCGCCTGCGCGAACTGGACCCGAAACCCGGATTGCGCCTGTCGCACGGGAATTTTTCCCCGATCAGGGAACCCGACCTGCGTGCCTTCAAAGGTGCGGGTGGCCAATGGGTGGTAGAGTTGAACAATTCGACGCTGCCCACGATCACCGTTGACGAAACCCTTGCGCGCCGCGTCAGAAAACTGGTGGCCAATGACCCGGACCGTGAATTCGTGCGCGATGCGCTTGGCACGGCCCGCTGGTTCACCCGCGCGATTGCGCAGCGCAACGAGACAAGCATCAAGGTTGCTGCCGAAATTGTGCGGTATCAGAAAGCGTTTCTGGAACATGGCATGCAGCATATGCGCCCCCTCAAGCTCAAGACGATTGCAGAGGCGGTTGGCGTCCATGAAAGCACAATAAGCCGTGTGACATCTTCCATGATGATGCAGGTTCCACATGGCTGCTTCCCTCTCAAGATATTTTTCAGCGCGGCCATCGACAGCAACAATTCCGATGAGGGGGCTTCGGCCCATGTGGTGCGAGAGCGGATTCGCACCTTGGTGCAGCAAGAACCCCGCCGGCGCCCGCTAAGCGACGACACAATCACCCGCCGCCTGCATGACGAGGGGTTCCACATCGCGCGCCGGACTGTCGCCAAATACAGAAAGCTGGATCGTATCCCCTCATCATCGCAGCGCTGCCGCAGCTACAATCTGGTGGCGGCGCTATAGCCCTGATCATGCGGCCCCGCCCCCAAGGGGCGGGCAAGCTGCGTCGTTGCGATGCGGCGATATGGGGGATTGCAGGAAATACGCGTATTTCCGCAGTCGGGCGCGACACTGGCAGGTTTGGCGCGCGGTTTGCATGGGCTATGCGCCATGCCGCTTTGCTTCACCTGCGCACCTTTTGGGCAGGCGTCGGTGACGCGCCGGGGCTGGTTGTGGGGCGCATGTCGCATGGGGAGAGGAGCTTTCGGGGTATTGATGCAACAAAAACAGCACATCACTGAACGCGCCGATTCGGGGCCTATGGCAACCATGCGGCCCTTGGGGCAGCAAGCCAACCCCGCACGCGGTCTTAGCCGTTTGTTTCTGCGCACAACACCCAATGGAACAAGGGTCTGGGTCCAACGGATAGAATTCTCTCGCAGAGAGCGCGAAATAGTTTTGGGCGCTTTCCCAGAACTTTCCTTGGCAGAGGCCAGACAGGTTGCTGCGCGGAACCGTCAAATTATTGACATGGGCGGTGACCCTGTCGCCACACGGCGCAGCGCGCAAGTCATGCTGCTGCGCGAAGAGCTGGACAGGTTAAGCAACCGCGTTGGCCGGGACACAGGCAGGCCACGACCGCAGGTTGAAACCTTCGGCAGTGACGCTGAGGCGCCACCAGTGGAAGACAGCCCATCGGGCGCTGAGAGCGTACCGGCAGATGAGGCGGGCCACGCTTTGCAGCCCGCACTGTTCGGGATCCGCAGCAAGGTACAGAAGATAATCCACCTTGCCTTGCGGTCGGAGAAGGAACCTGCGCGCCTGCTTGCTGAAACCGAGGTGCCCGAGAGTCCACAGCAGACCCCGCGTGCCGCGCCTTCGCGCGCAGCCCGCGCGGCAAAGCGCCCGCGCCAAGAGGTGCAGGCGCGCGAGGAGCAGGCACCAGTTGTCTGTCATGTCGATGTCATGGCGGGGCTGCGGCTGAAGGCCGGGGAAATTGGCCCGAATGTGGCCGCGCTGGTGCGGACCATGTTGCTGAATGCGGCGGATCAAGATCAGGGGATCGCCGAGTGCACAGAGCTTCTCACGCTCGAGACGCACGCGGATGCCGCGCGGCTGGACGCTGCATGCGCGCACGCGTTGAAACTGAACACCTGTTCGCTGTCGGCTGTCATGTCCTTTCTGAAGGAAACTCAGGAAACGCCACCCGCAGACAACGCGCCTGACACGCAAACAATCGCGCACGGCAACATTCGTGGCGCGGATTATTTTCATTGAAATGGAGAGGCTGAATGGTCGATCACCCCACTTATGAGGCGCTGCGCGCGCTCAAGCTGGATGCAATGGCGGACACTTTCGCGGAATTGTTCGCCCAAAGCCGAAGCCGCAAGCTGGACCCCGTAGATTGGGTCACGCAGATGGTCGAGCGGGAAAACAACCAGCGCAACGCCCGCCGCGCCGAGGCGCGTTTGCGTGCTGCAAAGCTGCGCGATGACACTGCATGCATGGAGAATGTAGACTACAGCACGGTCCGCCGCCTTGATCGGGCAGCGTTTCAGACGCTGGCGGATGGCGGCTGGATCGACAGCTACAGATCGGTTCTGATTACGGGGCCTTGCGGCGTGGGCAAGTCGTATCTCGCATGCGCCCTTGGGCATGAGGCCTGCCGTCAGGGCAGAGCGGTTCTGTATTTCCGCATGCCACAACTGTTCAGCGATCTGGATGCCGCGCGCGATGATGGCAGTTTCGAGCGACTGTTTCGCAAGATTGCGCGTTCCGAGGTGCTGATTCTGGATGACTGGGGCCCGGATATCATGACTGCAAGCCAGCGGCGCGACCTGATGGAAATCGTGGATGCGCGCTATAACCGCAAGGCCACGATCATCACAAGCCAGCTTCCTGTGGACAAGTGGTATGACATCATCGGCGACCCCACTCTGGCCGATGCGATCCTTGACAGGTTGGTGCATCAATCGCACCGCATCGCCCTTGATGGGCCGTCCATGCGCAAACAGCAGGCTCCCGCGCCCTCGCTTTTCAACAAGCCCAGTTTTTCAAGGCTTTTGCGAAATTAAAGGGCGCGCAAGATGGGTGGTCGGGTCAACCACAGCTCCATCTTGGGTACTGGAATGTATAATCTATCAGGGTCACCTTGGCCCCGATAGCTGTTTGCGCGGCGGCGGTATTGTGCAACCGCAGCAATGACAGTTCGGTTTTCAGAACTTCGCGCAAGCGCCGGATAGACGTTTCGCCGCAATGGGGAAGGTGCCTGCAAGCATCAAGGAAATCGCTAAGCGCGAATGCGTCAGAGACAAGCTGCTCTAGCGTGACACGCTCTAGCAAGGGGCTTTCAAGAAATTCGCGCCGCACGCGCACTTTTGGATGCCGATCTCGCAAAATCTGGGCGATCGAGCATTGCGCTGGTGGATACCCGCGCGTTGCTTTATGCAATAGGTCAAGATCGTCATACATCGGCGATATCCTTTTCGCAAACTTGCTATGATGTCGGCTTCGCCAAGCCACATGCAAGTGACATGGTGTAGTGTTGGCTTTTGTAGGTGTTTTTTTGGGCGGTTTGAAGACATCTTTCGGATGCGGTTCCGCTATAAGGACATAACGGCGCGGATAAGGATAGTTCGCTGGTCACCCCGCAAAGGGTGCTGCGCGTTCGCTTGGTTTTCCAACAAAAGACCTCTAGTGATGGGGTGGAAATCCTTTTAGGCAGCGAACGCTTTGACCGGACGGGTACAAAAGAACATGCGATTCCAGCCTGATGTGTGACGCATCTTACCGATACAGCCATTGGGTCAGGCGCGCGCTCTGCGCGCTGGCCGTCATGCTGGCGGCGTTTTTGCTGCATGTTCCGGCAGGGTTTGCGGCAACGGAATTGATCATCTCAGTTGAAAAGCTGGAAGATAGAAGCGCATCTCTCACTGTTGAAGATGTGGTCAATCTGCCCTTCGAACCGGCGAGTCAGGTTCTTGCCGAAGGGTATAGATCACCAGTCTACTGGCTGCGCATAAAGGTTGCACCCTCGCCCGATGGCAGTGATGGGGTGATGCTCGTCCGTCCGACGATATTGGATAATGTCACCCTGTTTCAGCGTGGCCCTGCAAATGACGGTGACTGGACTGTTCACCCCGCCAGCGGCGCCTATGCCCCGGAGGCGCAAGTCTGGCCCTCAACGCAACGCACCTTTCGATTGCCACCCAGCACAACAGAGGTGGAGTACTACCTGCGTGTTGAATCTGTCGGGACAATCGCAGCCTATATATCTGTATTGCCTTTTTTAGATGCACGGTTGCTGGGCCTGCAAGTCAATATAAAGCAAGCAACGTATCTGGCGCTTATGTTGTTTGTACTGCTTTGGGCCGTTCGGATGGCGCTTGTCACACAAGAGAGGCTGTATTGGCTGTTTGCAATCACGCTTGTCGTGTATATTGTACATAATATACAGTTTTTTGGCTATGTGGCGATAATCGTTCCCCCAGATTCAAGAGATTTTTTCTCTAGCTTGTTTAGAACCAATGTCTTTTTGGCTTCAATAGTGTCAGTCATTTTTCATAAAGCTGTCTTGATGCGATATCGCCCAGCTTGGTTTGCCCTTAAAATGTTTGATGTCATGATGATTGGCATGATTGTAAGTATGCTTTTGTTTTGGTTCGGTTTGGGCAGTTTTGCATTGCAATTAAATGCAATGTTTGTCGCAATTGCGCCGATAGTTTTCTTGCTGACCGCCTTTACTGCGCGTCATGAGGCTTCTCCGGGGTTGGGAGCGATGCGGGTAATTTATACCCTTTTGTCGGGAGCACTTCTGTTTTGGGTCACTGCGATGCTGGGGATATCGCAAGCCGGGGGCAGTGCACTTTATGGGGCCATGTTTCACGGTCTGGTGACTGCGCTGCTGATGTTTGTGATCCTGCATCTGCATGGTCGCAATCTAATCGAGAATGCCCTGACAGCACGGATTACGATGGCAGAAATGGAACAGCGCCGCGACACAGAGCGCGAACAAGCCCTTATCCTGGAGCAATTCATCAACATGCTGACGCATGAAACACGAAATGCAATGGCCGTCGTCAATATGTCCATATCCGTGCCAAGTTTCGGCGAACGGCAACGACAGCGTGTGTCCGATGCGATTGCCGCGCTGGATGGTATTGTCGAGCGATGTAGCGAAGCCATCCGGCTTGACAGGAAAACCCACTCTATCAAGTCGGAAGTCTGCGATGTGGGCACAATTCTTCAAACCCTGTGCGACACGAACCCGCAGCGCGCGCGCCTTGTTGTAACAGGCACAGGGTCTTGCATTGTCCAAAGCGACCCGCTGTTGCTGGAAGTGGTCTTCAGCAATCTGATAGATAATGCCCTGAAATATGCAAAGGATGACACGCCAATCAATATCCGCTACGGCTTGGATCGAAACCTGTGTATGATCTATTTCGAGAATTCAGTTAATGCGGCGTCCATGCCAGACCCTGCGCGTGTCTTTGAAAAATATTATCGCCATCCGAAAGCAAAAAACCAGATCGGGTCGGGGTTGGGGCTGTATATTGTCGATGGGCTTTTGCGGCTGCTTGGCGGAGAGGTGTTTTACAGGTCAAGCGCGGGAACAGTGGAATTCAGGGTATCTTTACCATGTTGCACATAGCGATTGTCGAAGACAACACCTCGCTGCGCGAGTCGCTGGTGGATCTTTTGTCGGCTGACGGGCGTCAGGTGACCGGGTTTGAAGATGCTGAAAGTTTCTGGGCCAAGACAACACTTGGCCCGCAAGATATCGTGATTCTGGACCTTAACCTGCCCGGTGTTGACGGGCTTGGCGTGGCCAAACGCTTGCGCGCGTCCAATCCCAGCGTTGGAATCATCATGCTGTCTGCGCGTGGCGAACCCGATGACAGGCGCTTTGGGTATGAAAGTGGCGCTGACATTTATCTGGCCAAACCCAGTTCTGCGGCAGAGCTTACCTCCTCGGTCGAGGCGCTTGCGCGGCGGTTGAACCTTGCCAAGCCCGCGCCGCAAGCGCTGACGCTGGACGCAGGCACGCTGACGCTTGCCGGACCGGCAGGGCAGGCGCAACTTTCTGCCAGTGAAGCGGAACTCTTGGCGGAATTCCTGCGCGCCCCTGACAACCGGCTGGATTTCCAGACGATCAGCAGGATTTCAACGCGCGATGTTGACCTGAGCAAGGCCGCGATTGAAGTGCGCATCGTGCGCCTGCGCAGAAAGCTGAAAGTTGCAGGCGCACAGGGCCAACCGCTGCAAGCGATCCGGCATCGGGGCTACCAACTCTCTGTCCCGCTGGTGATGGGCTGACCCCACCTGATGCAGATGCGCGGGCGACGCGCGCACAGGTGCCACACTGGGGTGGCGTTGCATGTGGCCCGAATGAAATAATCTTGCACCATCTGCGCCGTCTGCCTTGCATTGCATAGCGCTGTGCATGATCTTGGTGCCCAAGCGCGGCGCGCGCGCAGGATAGGGGCATAGTATGAGAATAGCAGTTGCGGGTTTAGGGTATGTCGGCCTGTCCAACGCCATTTTGTTGGCACAGCACCACACGGTGGTGGCGCTGGACATAGTGCAAGACCGTGTAGACATGATCAATGCGCGCAAATCCCCCATCGTGGATGCAGAGTGTCAGGACTATCTGGCCCATAAGCCGCTGGACCTAAGCGCCACAACCGACCCGAAGCTGGCCTATGCAGGGGCCGATTTCGTCATCATTGCGACACCGACCAATTACGACCCGATGACCAATGCCTTCGACACGTCCAGCGTCGAGGCAGTGATAGAGCAGGTCAGCACCATTGCCCCCGATGCGGTGATGGTGATCAAGTCAACCATTCCCGTCGGGTTTGTTGCGCGTATCCGGCAAGAGAAGCAGATCGAAAACCTGTTGTTCTCGCCAGAGTTTTTGCGCGAAGGCCGGGCGCTTTACGACAACCTGCACCCGTCGCGCATTGTGGTGGGCGAACGCAGCGCGCGTGCGCAGGCTTTTGCGGATTTGCTGCGTCAGGGCGCGATCAGCCCTGATTGCCCCGTCCTGTTTACCGACCCGACAGAGGCAGAGGCGATCAAGCTGTTTGCCAATACCTATCTTGCCCTGCGCGTGGCCTATTTCAACGAGTTGGACAGCTACGCATTGTCGCGTGGTCTGGATACACGCCAGATCATTGACGGTGTCTGCCTTGATCCGCGCATCGGGGCGCATTACAACAACCCCTCTTTCGGGTATGGCGGCTATTGCTTGCCCAAGGACAGCAAGCAATTGCTGGCCAATTACGACACAGTGCCACAAAGCCTGATAAAAGCGGTGGTCGAGGCGAACCGCACCCGCAAGGATTTTATCGCAGACCGGATTATTGCGGCGCATCCGCGTGTTGTGGGGATTTACCGCCTTGTTATGAAAGAAGGTTCGGATAATTTCCGGCAAAGTGCGGTTCAGGGGGTTATGAAGCGCATCAAGGCAAAGGGGATCGAGGTTATTGTCTATGAACCCGCGATGGATGAAGAGCGCTTCTTCAATTCCCGCGTGATCCGCGATCTGGATGCTTTCAAGGCCGAGGCCGATTTGATCATCTCGAACCGGCAAGCCAAAGATCTGGCAGATGTCGCCGACAAGGTTATGACGCGGGATTTGTTCGGGGTGGACTAGGCTGCCGCGCGCGCCTTGCTGCGACACCATGCCCCCCCTGTTCCCCGTGCCGGATATGCCCTATCTGTGCCAGGCTGGGAACAAAGGGCAGGTCGCAGGTGCGGATACGGTTTGACAAAGGTCCGGAGGGTTGCGCCGCATGGTTTGACGATGCGCCGGACCTGATCACAGCGCGCACCCCCGCAGAGGTGGGAGCAGCCTTTGCGCAGATGAACGACGCGTTGAAGCGCGGCAAATGGCTTGCGGGCTACGCCACGTACGAGCTGGGCTACGCGCTGGAGTCGCGCCTGCACGGGCTTATGCCCGAAACCCGTATTCTGCCGCTTGTGTGTTTCGGGGTGTATGACCGTCCAACCGGCGCGGCCCCTCTGGCGGCAGGGCATGCCGCGTTGCACAGCCTTGCACCGCAATGGGACATGGCCACCTATGCGCGGGCTTTCGCACGCCTGCATGACTGGATCGGCACAGGCGACATCTATCAGGCCAATCTGACCTTCCCGAT
>SKGY01000011.1 GCA_007117235.1 Balneolaceae bacterium | reverse complement strand
GAAGATTATGCTTGATTTCTTTTTAGGACACTACGCGTACTGGTTTACCATCATACTGCTCTGTATTGGGCTGTACGGTATCCTTTTCAAAAAGAACCTGATCAAAAAAACCATCGGGCTGGCAATTTTACAGATATCCGTTGTGCTCTATTTCGTATCTGTTTCAAACAAATGGGGAGCCGGAGTGACAGTGCTTCACCCTGACTTACCCGTCGATCAAGTTGCTAACTACTTGAATCCACTTCCTCATACACTAATGCTTACTGCTATTGTTGTTGGAGTTGCAACCTTAGGTGTTGCTTTTACTTTGCTGATTGCCGTCTACAACAGATACGGTACACTTGACGAACAAGAACTGTTAGAACAATTTCAATGATTGAGACCCATCTGCCAGCGCTTATAGCGATTACTTTCTTGCTTTTCTCAATGTTGATCCCGGCTTTCGGGCTCTACAAAAGAGAGCTCTGTCAACCACTCGCTGTACTGGGCTCAGGAATTGCAGCTGTTTTATCTCTTTGGGGATTTGTACAATATCTTAACCATGGAGCCATTCGCTACTTTTTTGGCGGTTGGGAGCCACCAATCGGAATTGAATTTGTTTACGATGGCTTGTCGGGATTTTTCATTCTGGTAATTAATTCAGTTGCCTTTTTCGTCTTCATCTACTCAGGATTGCCCGCAAGAAGTGAGTTTCCGCAAAAAGTGATGCCATATTATGCTTTAGCCATGTTAATGATGCTTGGTTTTAATGGCATGGTGATGACCGGTGACCTTTTCAACCTCTACGTTTTTCTTGAGATTGCCTCACTTTCAGGTTACGCCCTTATAGCGATTGGCGAAAAACAAGCTCCTTATGCTGCCTTCAGATATCTAATTATCGGTACTGCCGGTGGTACACTCTACCTGCTTGGCGTTGGATTTCTATACACCGTTACCGGTACGCTGAACATTATAGACATGACAGCCATGTTGCCGGTCTATGCAGAGAGCCCTGCTGTAGTAGCTGCACTTATTCTGATGATAGTTGGAATTGGTGTGAAAGCTGCGCTGTTTCCAATGCACGGCTGGCTGCCCGACTCATATACCTATGCAGCAACCAGTTCAACAGCTCTGATTGCACCAATCGGTACAAAGGTTGCTGCCTATATCCTGTTCAGAATTATACTATGGCTTTTTGGAATTGAGCTGACTGATGCTGTTGCACCACTCTCTTACATTGTCGGAGTGCTGGCCTGTATCGGAATTCTTTATGGCTCCATAATGGCGATTGCCCAGACAGAAATGAAGAGAATGCTCGCTTACAGTAGTGTTTCTCAAATTGGTTACATCATAATGGGTTTGAGTCTTGCGAATCCCTTGGGTTTTGCCGGAGCCATGTTGCACGTACTCAATCATGCAATTATGAAAGCATGTCTGTTCATGATTGCAGGTAATATCAGGATGAAAGAGGGTCATTCTGATATCAGTCTTTTTGACGATAGTTATCGAAAGAAATATCCATGGACGATGGCATCATTCTCTATTGCGGCAATTTCGATGGTGGGACTCCCACCCCTCGCAGGATTTTTTAGCAAGTGGTATTTAGCTCTGGGAACTATCGATAACAGCAACTGGCTGTTTCTCGCTGTAATTTTAATCAGCTCATTATTGAATGCTGTTTACTTCTTCAGAATGCTTGAAAAAGTTTACATGATGAACCCAGATAAAGGCCAGAAAAAGCCTGCAGATGCTGAATACAATGAAGTTAAAGCCAGTATGTTTTGGCCAACATCTATTTTAGCAGTCAGCTTGATTGTAATCGGCTTTGCCAATGCAGCAATTGTAGGCATACTGTTGAATATTTTCCCGATGTAGTCACTTTGATTCATCACGGTTTTACTGAAACATTGATTTAATAACTATAAATACAACCGATGGATTTATCCTTCGTCCCTTTATTGGCTATTCTGGTATCGCTTATCGTAGTGATTCCGATCATGCTGAGTTCGAATAAACCGAACCTGCGTGAGACGTGGACTATTTTAGCTGCCGTTATCAAATTCGGCCTGGTATTGATGCTGCTACCCGGTGCCATTGAAGGCAAATCGGTAGAACTGCATCTTGTTGACCTTGCCCCCGGCCTGCCTCTTGCTCTGAATGCAGATCCGATGGGTGTATTTTTTGCCGTAATTGCTTCGGGACTCTGGATCTTTACTTCCTTCTATTCCATAGGCTACGTTCGCGGCTCCGGTGAGCATAAACAGACTCGATATTTTGCGAGCTTTGCAGTCTGTCTTTCTGCAACCATCGGGATTGCGTTTTCAGCAAACTTACTCACGTTCATTCTCTTTTATGAGATGCTGACGGTTGCCACCTACCCTCTTGTAATCCATAATGAAAAGAAAGAGGGAATTAATGCCGGACGGAAATACCTGGCATTTACATTAACAGCAGGCCTTCTCTTGGTTGCTGCATCCGCACTTGTTTATCACTATACCGGCACACTTGACTTCACCCCGGGTGGGATCTTCACTGAGGTTGAACTTCCACATACAACCATGTTAATCATATTTGTACTGTTCCTTGGAGCTGTGGGTGTAAAAGCCGGTATCATGCCGATTCATGGCTGGTTGCCTGCCGCGATGGCTGCGCCAACTCCGGTAAGTGCCTTACTACATGCTGTTGCTGTTGTAAAGTCGGGTGTATTTGCTGTAATCCGTGTGGTTGGTTACGTGTTCGGAGTAGATGTAATGGGCGACTACGGACTCAATGATATTTTGATCATCTTATCAGGATCAACAATTATTCTAGCGTCATTAATAGCTTTTGCTCAAGACAATCTTAAGAGGCGACTGGCTTACTCAACGGTTGGTCACCTTTCATATATCGTGCTGGGTGTTGCGCTGCTTACCCCAACAGGAATGACCGGTGGTATTATGCATATCGCAGCTCATGCCACTATGAAAATCACGCTATTCTTCTGTGCAGGGGCTATCTATGTAAACTTACACAGAACTGAAATCAGCAACTTAAATGGCATTGCTAAAGTAATGCCTTGGACGATGGGAGCTTTCGCTGTAGGTGCAATGGGACTTGCGGGTATTCCTCCTATCAACGGATTTTTCAGTAAATGGAATCTTATACTTGGATCGCTCGAAGGCGACATGGTAATTCCGGTAATTGTACTCGTAGTTAGCGGACTTTTGAACGTAGGATATTTCTTCCCGATCCTCTATCGTGCATATTTCAAACCGGGTGAAGGGCTTGAAAAATATGGTGAGGCATCGCCGCTGATGGTGGTACCGATTGTGATTACAGCAGCACTTTCGATACTGTTTGGCCTCTTTCCGAATCTCTTTTTTAACTTTTTTGATCTTGCTGTAGATATCAGTGCAACACTCTTTAATACTGGATCACCATGAAAAAAATCCATTGGATCATATTAGGAGTCCTTTTTGTCATCACACTCGGTTTTGAATTTACCACTTTGGCCGATTATGACAGCCATTGGTGGAATGCCATTCCTGCATTCTATGCCATTTTTGGATTTGTATGCTGCGTAGCTATCGTTTACGTAGCTAAGTTTATCGCTAAAAATATTGTAAACCGCGACATCAACTACTATGATTGAGTTTCTGACCATACCGGGTGTAATTCTTATTGTCGGTGCTCTTGTTCTGCCGCTGATACCGGAGAAACTGCGTCCTTCTGTATTTCTACTGTTCCCAATTGCGGCCCTCTTTATGGTCTTTACACGGCCTGATGGATTCAGTGTGACAACCGAATTACTGAACTACGAACTTGTATTGATGCAGGTTGACTCCCTGAGCCGTGTATTTGGAATCATCTTTGCTATTACGGCTTTTGTGGCGGGAGTATATGCCTACCATATGAAAGAGTTGGGTCAACAGTCGAACGCCCTTCTTTACGCGGGTAGTGCTCTCGGGGTGACATTTGCCGGTGACCTTCTCACACTTATTATCTACTGGGAACTGATGGCCGTAAGTTCTACATGGCTTATATGGGCTCGCAGAACCAAAGAATCAGACGGAGCCGGAATGCGCTATCTGATTTACCATGTTTTGGGAGGTGGTCTACTTCTTGCCGGAATATTGTGGCATTTGGCTACAACCGGTTCACTTGCCGTTGAGACGATTGCTCAGGAGTACTCCATAGCTAATGTATTGATGCTTTTGGGTGTGTGTGTGAACGCGGCGGTAATACCACTTCATACGTGGCTGGCGGACGCCTATCCAAAGGCTACAATCACAGGCGCAGTATTTATGAGTGCCTTTACAACCAAGTCTGCAGTCTACGTATTAATACGTATGTTCCCGGGATGGGAAGTACTGATTTGGTTTGGCGCTGCGATGGCAATTTACGGAGTTCTATACGCGGTAATCTGTAAGGATATCCGCGAAATTCTTGCCTATCACATTATCAGCCAGGTTGGTTTTATGGTATGCGGAATTGGAATTGGAACCGAGATGGCATTAAATGGAGCAACGGCCCATGCTTACAGCCACATCCTCTATAAGTCCCTGCTCTTTATGGGAACAGGAGCTGTTCTCTATGCTGCAGGCACAAGTAAGATGATTCATCTGGGAGGACTCTTTAAAAAGATGCCTTATACGTTCGGACTATACATGGTGGGTGCCCTCTCTATTTCGGGTATTCCATTATTTAATGGATTTATCAGTAAAGGAATGACAATCAGTGCTGCAGGTTATGTGGGAAATGAAGCAGCTATGCTGTTACTTTTAGCCGCATCTGTTGGTACATGGCTCAGTGTTGGATTAAAACTTCCCTACTACACATGGTTCGATAAGACAGATAATGATATTGAGTTGAAGAAACTTCCCGTCAATATGTACATAGCCATGGGAATTGCAGCTTTTGCCTGTATTTTCTACGGACTGTTTCCAGGTGCGCTTTACGCATACCTTCCTTTTGAAGTAGACTATCAGCCTTATACCATTTACCATTTGGTCGAAGTGATGCAAATCACACTTCTCACTTTCCTCGGTTTCTGGTTACTGAAAAAGAAAATGGCGCCGGAGCTTATC
This sequence comes from Balneolaceae bacterium, assembly GCA_007117235.1. GTDB lineage: Bacteria > Bacteroidota > Rhodothermia > Balneolales > Balneolaceae > Rhodohalobacter. The sequence continues at coordinate 3,570 of SKGY01000011.1, read as the reverse complement.
ACAGCTCTCGACGTGGATTGGTTCTACAGAAAAGCTGCACCTGCAACACGTCTTATTTTTGTTCAAAAAGTAGATGCATTTTACGACAGAGTTGAAGATGGAATACTGGCAACCGCTGGGTATCTAACCAAAAAATTCAGAAACCCAATGTTGTGGCTGAATCCATTTACAGATGAAAAGAATGAAGCCTCTAACTACAGTCCTGCGATGGATGTTGTAATGAGTTTTATACTTCTCGGTTTCCTGGTGTTTGCACTCATCTATTTTATTTAGTGAATAGTAGTCAGTTACTATTTTAGTCCTGGTACCACCTCAGTTTTATGGGACACTACCCTCTCCTCAGCAAATTCCTTTAAACACTAAAAAACATTACCTTAAACAATATATAATTCTGGTTCTTCAGGAATATTTGCAAGTAAAATAATGAAATGAGAAACCATTGCGACACTAAGAAGAACACAACGGGCTCGGCATTCGGTTGTTACCGGTTGCAGAAAAAACCGTCCCCGCTGTGAATTTCGTCGTGTCCGCCGTGGTTAATAAGTCAGTTCAGGTTAAGAAGCTATTGAATAGCGTCTTATCCTAATTGTTGATTCTCTACAAACAATCTCGAAGAACCAAAACCCTTTAGGGCAACTGTTCACTAATCCTATAAAATCTTTATATGAATTGGAAAGAAACGATCAAGCATTACGCGGAGAAATCTGATATAAGCAAACCTCTTACCGATAAACTAGTAGCTCTCACCAGTTTACTTGAAGATCACCTTGAAAAGCATAATGATGATAATCTGGTCAGGCTTTCCGCTGAACTTCCAGAAAAATCAGCCAAGGCATTTGAACAGAACGGCGGGCAAGTAAATAAGGAGTTACAGGATCGAATTAGCAAAATGAGTTTAACTGAGATCAGAGAACTGCTCAGGCTGACAACAATTTTCTTTCATCTGGTAAACTCACTCGAGCAACACGAGATCATCCGTATTAATCGTGAGCGCTCTAAAAATATTGATATTGAAAATCCTCGTCCTGAAAGTATTGCAGATGCCCTGCGATTTTTTAAGAAGAAAGGAATGAGTTATGAAGATGCTCTGGATCTGTTTCAAAAACTGGATATTCAACCCACTATTACAGCTCATCCAACTGAAGCGCGACGCAGAAGCATTCTTTATAAACAGGAGAATATCACGTCAAAGATCGGAACCATTGATAATGAAAATCTGACTCCTAACGAACGGGAAGCAAATCTTCGGCAACTGCTCAATGAAATTGCACTGTTGATTGCAACTGATGAAGTGCGATCAGAACGACTTACCGTAGAAGATGAAGTTGAAAATGGACTCTACTTTTTCAGCTCTTCAATATGGAAAACAGTGCCCAGACTATATGACGATATCCGATCTGCTTTTTCACAGCAATATCAGAAAACACCGGATCTGCCGATTGTTTTAAAATACCGTTCATGGATAGGAAGTGACCGGGATGGGAATCCCAATGTTACGCGTGATGTAACGTGGAATACGCTGATTGAGCAGAGAGACACCGTTCTGAAACTCTATCTGCATGAGCTGAAAATGATTCGTCGTTACCTCTCCGTTTCTCAACAGTTTGTACCTGTGCCTGAACCGCTGCTTAGATCCCTCAAAAAGGATGAAATAGAGGTTCCTTTGAGTGACCAGTATAAACGACACTACAAAAATGAACCGTACAGACGGAAAATTACGCACATCATGCATCGTCTTGAACTCATGATTGATGCATTAAACGGAACTGAGCAGGAAATTCTTGATTCTGCAACGTATCGTGCCTCCGATTTTAAGAATGACTTAGATCTTATTACTGCTTCTTTAAAAGAGAGCGGACTCGAAGATGTTGCCCGTTTTGGAGACTTCAATGATCTCAAAATTCGCGCACACACCTTTGGATTCCATTTTGCAGCACTAGATATAAGGCAACACAGCGAGAAGCATGAGAGCGCTGTTACCGAGCTTCTTAAAGAAGCAAATGTCCATGACGACTACTCATCTCTGGATGAACAGGGGAAAGTTGATCTTTTGATGAAAGAGTTGCGTAATCCACGTCCCCTCTCTCCCGTGAACGCAGATCTGAAAGAGTCTACAAAGGAGATTATTGAAGTATTTAAGCTGGTAAACAGCATCATTGAGCTCGATGAGAATGCATTCGGAAGTTATATCATCAGTATGACACATGGTGTGAGTGATATGCTTGAAGTTGTGTTACTGGCTAAAGAGACAGGCCTATGGAAGATGAGTAATGGAAAAGTAGAGAGCAAGATAGATGTAGTTCCACTTTTTGAGACCATCGAGGATCTTGATATGAGTGCCGATCAGATGCAGGACATTTTAACCAACCCTATTTTTAAAGAGCAGGTTGCAGCACGAGGTAACTTCCAGGAAATTATGCTCGGATATTCTGACAGTAATAAAGATGGTGGTTACTGGATGGCTAACTGGGCACTACAGAAAGCTCAGCTTGAGCTCGGAAAAGTAATGCGTGACAACAAGGTCGATTTCAGGCTATTCCATGGACGTGGCGGATCAGTTGGGCGTGGTGGCGGACGTTCAAACCGAGCTATACTAGGGCTTCCCTCAATAAGCAACAACGGCCGGATTCGATTTACCGAACAGGGTGAAATTATATCGTTCAGATACTCATTGTCGGAAATTACCCGCCGACATCTTGAACAGATTGTAAATGCAGTTGCCAGGGTAACGGCTGGAGAAGGTCAAAAGCCAATAGGTGATGGTGACGAAACTGAGCAGATTATGAACCGCATATCTGAAGGCTCAATGGCAGCATACAGAAATTTAATTGATGATGACGATTTTTGGGATTGGTTCAAAAAAATTACGCCGGTTGAACATATCGGAAATCTGCCCATCGCGTCCCGTCCGGTTTCAAGAGGTGGTGATAAAGGTTTACAGTTTGAAAATTTAAGAGCTATACCGTGGGTATTCGGTTGGACACAGGTGCGTTATAATGTGCCGGGATGGTATGGTTTAGGCACTGCTTTGGAACCTATTCTCAAGGATAGTCCTGACGTGATCGATATTCTTAAAAAATGGTACAAAGAGTGGAGCTTCTTTGGTACCATCGTTGATAACGCTCAGAGAGAGATGGCCCGAACTCACACACTAACCAGCGAAGTTTACTCTTCAAGGGGTGATGACAGGCTTCATAATCAGATCATGAATGATTTCGAAAAATCACGGGATGTAATTCTAAAAATTACAGAGCAGGAAAACATCCTTGACAGCAGAAAAGTGATTCAGAATTCAATTCTGTTTCGAAACGTTTTTACCTATCCACTGAATTTAATTCAGGTAGAACTCCTGAACCGTTGGGAAAACGCTACTGATAGCGATGAAGAGAAAGAGTTGAAGCACGCAATGTTTTTGAGTATTAACAGCGTGGCTGCTGCGATGCAGAGTACGGGGTAACTCACCCCCTGTCCCCCTCTCTTCTGCAACTGTTTCGTCCGCTAAACGCGTACTTACAGTCTTGAATAGAGGGGGAACTCCTCAATTAATTTTAAATTCGATTTAGATTCATT
>SKGY01000099.1 GCA_007117235.1 Balneolaceae bacterium | reverse complement strand
CAGTTCCAATCACGCCATCATCGATACGTGCATTCCAGACAACGCCGGCATCTGTAAATAGTGTAAGTGTAGTGGTGCCTAAATCTACAAACCCTAATATTTTTGTTTCGAGCGATTCAACAAACGGCATTCGGTATTCAAGTGATGCAAACGCTACTCTATCTCCGGCTACAAAGTTTCGATATCCCCTCACGCGCTCAGCCTGATCAAACAGATCTAACGGAACCTGACCGGGCAGAGGTATTTTTATATTGTCAATCCGGGAAAAGCCTATGAAGTTTTGTGGTAACGGTGTGCCCCATTGTTGTTGAAATCTGCCGTACAGATAAATTCTATCACGCCCTATACTTGGCAATACTGTATAAGCGCTGATGTCTGCCGTAAGAAACTGTACTTCAGAGCCCAAAACTTTTTCTGACCCTGTAAACAGTGTGCGAATACCCCATCCGTCAAGAGGGTGAATCAGATTATCAACCCACGGACGCTGCTTTTTGAGAGCAAAACCAACTGATAAATCCGTTTGACGGGCCCGCTCAGGCGCGGGTACAACAAATGAATCGGAGAAATTTTCCAGATCGTAGGGCTTAACTAATACATGGCGTAAACGGGCTAAAATACTTCCATTTCGGTACGGAGCTTCGAATGCATCAACAGGTAAATTCATGGTGATGTCGCCACCAGTAAGTTCCTCTACCAAAAAGCGGGATCCATAAAAATGAGCATTACCGGGCATTCTGTAAATAGACGTTGCCAATGTTGGATAAAGCTGATTATTGATATAGCTGGCTACACCATAACTGTTATCAAAATTACCAAATGAGACAAGTCCACTTGCTGCAAAAATGTGTTTCCCGAGTGGCTCTGTCCAGGCTGTGGTTCCAAAAAGACCCCAATTTTCACGATTGCTGTAATATGGAAGCGCCACCGTAGATGCATGAGTTAAATTTCTCAACGACCGGTATTTGTATTGATCAAGTATCAGATCTTCATTAGGTCGAATCAATGAAGGAAGCATTACCAGTGGCTGCTTTTTCCTCCATTTTGAATATGCCTGTGGCATCTCATAATTACCCATATAAAACTCTCGGGTTGGATCTACCCAATAGGCGTAATCCCGACGCTTGGTTTCACTGGCTTTGACTAAGAGTTTCTCTGTTTGGAGTGAATCATTCTCCGTAGTCCAGCCATATACCTCCCCACCTGTAAAAAGGTTTGTAACCCGCATCTCTTGTCTTGTTCTGAAATTATAAACAAATACATTGGGCACCTCATCTCTTAGAGATGTATATGCAACCTCATTCCCGCTCGGACTTAGAATGAATTTTCGATTGTCAACAGTTCGTTCGTCAAGTGCTCTCTTATCATTTGTTTCCGGGTTGTAAAGTATGGCAAAACGACTACCATCATCATCAAAAAGATGATATAACCAGCTTTGTTCACGCTCTATCCAGAGTGGATGCAGAATCTGATGATCACCTTGGTAGCTCGTAACCTTTCTTTCTTCATTTGTAACAACATTGTATGTGTAGATATTTGCTGTACCATTTTCATTTACAACATACGCGATGTTTTGATTGTCAGGTCCCGCTGTTGGATATCGCGCCTTCCTGCTAAACGTTACCTGACTCTCCCGGCCGGATTCGATATCGTACACAAAAATATCGTTTACCAGTGATGATCTATTACCTCTCACTGTTCTTGAATAGTAAACTTTGGTCCCATTAGGTCCCCACGTCAAATCAGAATTAATAGATCCTTCAGCTACTTTCTCTGGAGTTGAGTCAGCGTTGTTTTGAACAATATATAGTGATCTAACCGGACGCTGCAGAGACGGGATAGAGAGAACTGCAATCAGGCTATCATTGGGACTCACCGCCATGTCGAAATAAAACTGTCCGGGAAGTGAATATGTATCGGTGTTTAGTGAATCTGTTCGCTCCATTTGAGAAGCGAGTGTATTGTAATACACATTCATATGCTTACGCCACTCTTCATAGAATTCAGGATAACCGCCATCCATTATTGTTCTGAAGGCTGATCCAAAATCGTGGACTTCAAAAACCCCCAAAAAGTTTTTACGATGCGAGAGCAGATTCACAAGTGAACTATCACCATATGTATCAGTAAAATACCTGAGCTGAGAATTACCTGATGCATACTGTAAACGCCCATTTTCGAGAGATTGGCCATCATTGAAATTTGGCCGGCTGTCAAAAATTGCTTTACGAAGCCATCGATCGCCCCGTTGGGAGTCCCAATATTCTGTTTGATACTGTGCCAGTCCTTCTGCCCAAAATCTGGGAAGTGGATTACTGAATGCAAACTGCATCAAACCCATGTTTGTCCATATAGCTTTAAAATGAAAGATATGAGCGAGCTCATGAGCAATCAGTTTACGCAGCCATTTTTCGTTACCGGTCCATATTTCTGCGTAGTCGTTCACATTAACCCACATCATTGAGTAGCCTTTCCCAATTGGGTTAGCGAAACCGTTTGATATTTCGTCTTCATCAGAGAAATAGAGGCGGATTCGTTTTGTAAACTCGACTTCTAAATTTTCGGAAAGTGCTGCGTAGCTCTCTTCAGATATTGCTGCAAGAAGTGGAACCAGCTCTTCTAAATGATCAGGATAAATTATTTCAAAATGTTCTGTTTCGGCAACCTGCCAGTTCAGATAGGGGTGATTACGGCCATTAGAAGAGTTAAATCCTTGAGCAATGGCATCAACGCTAATCAATAAAAACAGAATTAAAATCAGATATTTCTTCATAAAAAAATTTAGTTAATCAACTGCTCAAAAAACGAAATTTTCACAATTCAATTCATTGAGTTTTTCTCTGCGTGCCTCCGCGAAAGCATCTGCGAAACTCTGCGAAAATTCTTATTACTAGATTCTATTTCTCGCAGAGGTACGCAGAGTCGAGCGCTGAGTTTCGCTGAGAGGTTTATAAGTTGTTTACAATTCTGATGATTGAGTTTTTGAGTTTTACGGAATTAAAATTAATGAGTAGTCCATGCTTTTTGTCCGATAATTTTAAATAGGTTAGCAACTGCTTATGATGTACATCAAGTAATGCATCAACTGATTTTACCTCCACAACAACTTTATTGTTCACTAAGAGATCCATTCTAAACCCCTGCTCCATTTCAACCTCTTTGTATACCACAGGAATTCCAAGTTGAGTAAATACATCAAAACCTTCCTGACGTAATTCATAAGCCAAAGCAGATTCATACACTGATTCCAATAAACCCGGCCCCAACTCCGTATGAACTTTAAAAGCAGCTCCTCTTATAGAATATGATATATCATTCTCATGCATAAGCATCGATTATTATCACAGTATATTTTTCATACCCTGATCCCCTCTGCGAAACTCCGCGGTTGATCTGCGCCACTCTGCGAGAACCCTTTTTACTAGATTCTATTTCTCGCAGAGGTACGCAGAGTTGAGCGCTGAGTTTCGCTGAGATTCTTTTATATCATTTAGCGTTCAATGTATTTATCAAACCATTTCAGAATTTGACTGGAAACTTCGGCAATTAGTTTGGGCTCGGTGGGGCCATGACCGGTTCGAGGCAACAAAATCATTTCGCTATCTACACCTTTCTCCTGCAGTGCCCAGTAAAACTCCTGTCCTTGTCCCAGCGGCACCCTAAGATCACCAGAGCCATGAATAATCTGAGTGGGCGTCACTACATTATCCATAAAATAGACAGCAGAATGACGCTCATACGATTCCATATTTCCATTCCAATAGGGGCCTCCCATGTGCCCCATCAGATAGCCCGGTATGTCCGTAGTACCAACCATACTTACCAAGTTGGACAGTCCCGCTCCCATACTCACCGCCTTAAATCGATCCGTTTGGGTTACGATCCATGATGTCATGTACCCTCCATAACTCCACCCCATTTCGGCCAGACGATCAGGGTCCGCAACTCCCATCTCAATAACTTTGTCAACTCCTGTCATCAAATCTTCAAAATCGCCATAACCCCAATCCTGAAAATTGGCATATCGGAATTCTTTACCATAACCCGTACTACCGCGTGGATTTGGCCTTAAAAGCGCATACCCTTGTTCAGCAAAATACTGAATCGCGTAGATGCTGCCTGCCCCGGTCCATGTTTGAGAATAGACTCCGGCCGGTCCGCCATGCACCATCAATATCAATGGAACCCGATCACCCTCCTGATAACCAACCGGATAGGTTAGTAATCCTTCAATCTCCATTCCATCATTTGATGTCCACGTAAGGAGCTCCGTTTTGCCCATCTCGGGAAATTCAGATTGATCATGAAGGGTTGAGACTTTTTGCTTTGAAAAACGCCTCAAATCGCTAAAATAAACTTCCGCCGGCTGATTGGATGTTTCAAATGTGTGTGCGACTCTCCTCCCGTCATCGCTCACCACAAATCCACGATAAATTCCATCTTCTCTGTTTAATAAACTAGGTTCTGAACCATTCATTGGCACCCTATATAGACCTGACACCGTTCTTCTCGGCTCCTGAACCAACAAATGACCATTACTGTCAAAACCAACAATGCTTGCATTTCTGTCATAGGTATGAGCCAATCCCCGAATCTCTCTGCTCGAAAGATTGATCACGTATAAATCCTGAATCCCGATAGCTTCCAATTCTCCTCCGTGAGAAGTAAACACAACTGAATTTCCATCAGGTGTAAATCTTGGTGATGAGTCTGTCCCCTCCCAGTCTATTAACAGTGATACTGCCCCGCTATCTGCCGGCACAATTGAAATGTCCATCTTATATCGGTCATCTGTTTTGGGTGTTGGCTGATGTGCAAATACAATTGTAGAACCATCCGGTGACCAGTCGAATGATGTTGTGTGAAGATCATCCCCATAAATCGCTTTCGCACTATCTGCATCTACATGCTGAACATAAATTCTGGAAAACCTGAAGTTTGTATCCACAATAGTGATATCCCGTTTTTCCCGTTCACGTGCCTTCTCCTCTTCAGATTGTGAGTCTCGCATTGTATAAGCAAGCTTGTTTCCATCAGGTGACCATGCATAACTACCAACTCCGTTTTCAGCATGGGTAATCTGCTCAGCCTCACCACCATTCAGATACATTCGGTACACCTGATTCTCTCCACTTCTGCTGGATGTAAATGACAGAAATTGTCCATCCGGAGTAAATTGTGGATTTGAAACTGAATGCTCACCCCTTGTAAATTGACGATTCAATGATCCGTCAGCAGAGGCAACCCAAATGTGAGTTAAAAATTCGGATTTATCACCCTCCATGTCTGTTTCACGGATAGTGTAAGCTATCATAGAACCGTCCGGTGAAATTGCCGGAGAGCCAAGAGCCGGCTGATTCACCATCGCTTCGGGCGTCCAGCTTTCAATGACTGTTTGTGATTTTACCGGAGAAGTACCAATGCCGATAACTAAAAAGATGAGCAGATAAAATATTCGTTTCGAAGTCATACGTTCAGAATAAAGTTGGGATTAATCATTAATGAAATAACTACAACTATTCGGGAAAGGCAACAGGCATAAAAATTATCCTGAACTCATTAATTTCAGAGGAACGTATTTGAGTCTGTTTTCTATTAAATTTGACAACCTTCAACTACACAACCTGGCACTATGTCTTCCTGGACTCTAAAATCTATTCCGCCCCACGACTGGTTTATCTGTCTCGATATCGAAAACTACTTCGACCACGAGCATGACCCCGAAACCATTTTTGAGGAGGGATTTACACGGCCGATTCCGTTGAATGAAAGAGACATCATTGTCACAGTTTTTTTCAATGGAGATCCGGAAAAGCCGGAGTTTCATATTGAGTCCGCTGAAGATTTAAGCAAAGATGAGATCAATCAGGTAAATCAGACGTTAGCCAGGATTTTAGGAACCAACCTTGATCTGCGACCTCTTTATGATCAGGCTGAAAATGATCCCGTTCTTGGCACCAAATTGACAGAATTTTACGGACTGAAGCGAATGTCGCGCGGAACGCTTCTCGAGGATATCATCAACCGGATTATCCAGATGCAGATGGCGCATAAACCAACCGCCAAGAAAATGGCGTTCAAGGTTCGGGAGGCTTACGGGACACACCTCACTCATAACGGGAAAACCCTGCCCGCCTGGCCACGGCCGTTTCAGCTGGCCAAAGCAGACCCGGCTCAAATCCGAAAAATGGGTCCCACAGTGAGAAAAGGGGAATACATGGTGGGACTCGCACAGGATATCCTGGCCGGAGAAGTTAACTTGGATTACCTGGACAGAGAGGCCGGACCGAAGGAGTTTTATGATAAGATCTCAAAAGTTCGGGGAGTCGGCCCCACCTCGGCCCAGGACCTGATGCTGTTTCGCGAAACGACCAAAGCGGTCTTCCCCAGTAACATGCAAAAAGGTGAGGAGAAGGGGTTGCGGCGATGGATCATCATGAGCTACGGGGGTGATCCCTCAGACACCTCAGATGAACAGTTCCTGAAAATGATTCAAAACTGGAAGGGGTATGAAGCGGCGGCGATCGAGTTTCTGTTTGTGAATTGGGTAATCAGTCAAAAAAAGGATCGCGGATGAAGCGGATTTTGGGATTTCGCGGATCTGCGACCTGACAGCATTCACGGCGCTCCTGTGTTTCTGACGGCGTCTCTCTCGGTTGACGGTTAGGGTTCGGATTCTCAGAGGCCAGAGTGTCAATATCGAAAAACCTATGCGAAATTCCGCGGATCATCCGCGCAACTCTGCGAGAGCCAGCAAATTACGTTGAGAATAAGATTCCGGCTTTTAGTTCAGATTATTTTTCTCGCTGATTTTCGCAGAGGTTTACGCAGAGTTTCGCTGAGTAGGTCTCTAAAATTATTGAAACCAGACAACCTGATCAAAACAAACAAAGGACTAATTTCACATACCTTTAGTCGACATTCATTCTTGGAAGGCCAACTTTATAACGCACCACGATGACCCGGATTAATACGATCACAACGATTCCGGTTAGCTGAGCCACAAAAAGCGCATCGAAGAAGTGCAGAATCAGGGTAAATAATATTCCACCCGAGATAGCAGCAATGGCGTAAATCTCTTCCTGAAAGATCATGGGTTTATCACCGGCCAGTACATCCCGAATTACGCCTCCAAAACAGCCTGTTATGGTTCCAAGGGCAATAGAGATTCCCACACTCATCCCTGCTTCCAGCCCGATTTGAGTACCCATCACGGTAAACAACCCGAGTCCGGCCGCGTCAAACGCAAACAGCCAGCCCTCAAGTTTTTTCATTCTGCGGTAGATGAGAAGAGTGAACAAAAATCCCGCAATGACCGAGGTAATGGCCAGTGTATCAGTGAGCCAGTTTACGGGCAGGTTGCCAATTAAAAGGTCCCGAATAGTTCCGCCGCCAATTGCAGTAGCAAACGCTAAAACAAATATCCCAAAAAGATCAAACCGGCTCCGGATGGCCGCCGTTGCTCCGGAAACAGCAAACGCAAAGGTACCGGCAGCTTCTATGATGAGAATGATTTGTTCGGGTTCGAATAACATTTAAAGGTATTTGTGCTGTATGAAGTCAGATTATTTTTAAGATTGAAACTTCTTTATTTAAAATAAGCAAGCTACCTCCCCTGCCTTTGCCGATGCGGCTTCGAGCAGGCAGGCCCAACCCCTCCTTACACCCCGAGGTATCGAGGGCAGGCAGGAGGGGAGATTTCTGAGTCGACTTTATAAGTGTATCAACTTTCTGCCTTTTCAATAATCTTTGGTAGGTTTTCGAGAATATCTGCCGTCATTTTGTCGAGGCCGAATTCATGCTTCCAGCCCCAATCGCTTCGGGCAGCCGAGTCGTCAATGCTGTCGGGCCATGATGATGCGATCTCCTGTCGGTAGTCCGGATCGTACTCAATTTCAAAACCGGGAATCTGTTTTTTGATTGAGTCCGCAATTTCTGCCGGGTTAAAGCTTATAGCCGACACATTGTAACTGGTTCTCACTTTTACCTGCTCTTCAGGAGCCTGCATCAGATCGATCGTAGCTTTTACTGCGTCGCTCATGTACATCATCGGGAGTGCCGCATCTGCTTCAAGAAAGCATGAAAACCTTTCGCCTGCCAGTGCCTTATGGTAAATATCCACAGCGTAATCTGTCGTTCCGCCACCGGGAAGAGATTTGTACCCAATCAAGCCGGGATATCTGAGGCTTCGTACGTCCACTCCAAATTTCTTATAAAAATAGGCGCACCACTGTTCTCCCGCTACTTTAGTGATGCCGTAAACCGTTGTGGGATTGGTAGAAGTGTTTTGAGGTGTATTATTTTTTGGAGCATCCGGTCCAAAAACAGCAATAGAGCTTGGCCAGAAGATTCGCGCAAGATTCTTCTCTTTAGCAACATTCAGAACATTAAGCAGGCCATCCATATTGAGCTTCCAAGCAAGGTCTATATTCTTTTCAGCGCTGGCCGATAGAAGCGCGGCAAGATGGTATATAGTATCAACATTATATTGATCAACAAGCTCTTCGAGGCGTTTCTTATCCATCACATCAAAATACTCAAACGGACCGTCTGCCACTTGTACATTTGGCTCAGCGATATCCGTGGCAATCACATTTTCCATACCGTGGATATTTCTCAGCTCAGCAGTTAATTCACCACCCAGCTGCCCGCAGGCACCGGTTATTAGAATTTTACTCATTGTAAGTTTTATTT
>SKGY01000037.1 GCA_007117235.1 Balneolaceae bacterium | reverse complement strand
TGAGCAGATCCCTTTCCGAACCAAGGCGAAGCATAGTATTCACAAAGTTTTTGCCCTCGGGCGCACACAGCCATGATACACGAATGAGCAAGAAATCAACATCACTTTTGCGGAGTACTTGTTCCCCTTCAAGCTTCGATTTTCCATACACATTCTGCGGATTTACTGAAGCACTTTCAGGATAACCATCCGGGAACGAGGTTGCATCTTCCGCAGATCCTGAAAACACGTAATCCGTACTGTAATGGACCACTTTAGCACCAACTGTTTTAGCAACATCACATAAATTCTGAACTCCGACTCGATTTACCAGAAACGCTTTTTCCACTTCAACTTCGGCCTGATCAACACTCGTGTAAGCCGCACAGTTGATAATCACATCGGGATTGAAATCTGTGATTTGTTTGTGAACAGTTTCAGCGTCAGTTATATCCATCTCCGCAGAATCAAATGCTTCATAATCGATCGATTTCTGCTGCAGATAGTTGACCCACTCTTTTCCTAATTGTCCGCCCGCGCCTGTGATCAGATAGTTCATAAGCTATTGCTGTTTATAAACCAGATCGTTAGCCGCTTTGTATGACTCCGGCGTTCCTGCATCGGTCCACCAACCATCCATTACGGAATAGGTCATCTTGTTTTGTTGAATGTAGTGATTGTTTACATCCGTGATTTCCAGCTCTCCACGTCCCGAAGGTTTTAGTGTTTTTATGAGATCAAACACAGCAGAATCATACATATATACGCCGGTAACGGCATAATCTGATTTTGGATTTTCAGGCTTCTCCTCGATCCCAATAATTTTGTCACCTTCCAGCTCAGCAACCCCAAAACGTTCGGGATCCTGTACCTGTTTGATTAAAATTTGTGCTCCTTCACCGGAGTAGTTTTCAAGAGATTTGTTTAACTCTGTTTCAAAAATATTATCACCCAAAATAACAGTCATGGAAGCATCACCCACAAAATTCTCTGCGAGCCCGAGTGCCTGGGCAATACCACCGGCTTCATCCTGCACTTTATAGGTAAACCGGCACCCGAAATCTTTTCCTGACCCAAGCAGGTTTACAACATCACCCATATGCTCAGTTCCTGTTACAATCAGAATTTCCTCAATCCCGGCACCGGTTAACTTCTCGATCGGGTAGTAGATCATCGGTTTATCGCCAATGGGCAGCAGATGTTTATTTGTTACTTTTGTTAGGGGGTATAATCTTGATCCTGTACCTCCCGCAAGAACAATTCCTTTCATATATCGTTTATTAAATTTTTATCACCAAATTGCTTAAAACAGCTCAAAAAACGGAGTATTTTAAATGGATTCTAATTCATCAACTGACGTGATTCTTCTTATTTTACTCTATAAATAAAGATACTCCATCCGTTAACAGATTTACTGCGTAATTAACTAAAGCGCTCGTGTTCCGATAAGGTATGAGAATTCATCAATCCGTAAAAATTTTACTCTTGGCTTTTGCTATGGTCTTTGCAGCCGGCAGCTCAAGCTATCTGTTTGCCCAGGATGTAATTCGGGCTTCAGGCGGGATGGGTATATCTATTGATACATTTTATTCAGGCCAATACACATCTATTTCAGGACCCACTATCAGAGAGACTGCTGTTGGGCAGCTAACTCAGGGCAACACCATTGTATTGACTTTGCCCGCAGGCTTTGAATGGAATACGGCTCTTACCGGTGCAAATATTACCATAACTATTGCACCTGTTGGGGCACAGAACACTGATCTTGAAGTAGCATTTACGTCCATATCGGCTCAAAATGCTACGTTTACAGTTACCGCACAAAGCCGTTCTACCGGAGCCGGTCGTGGTCCCGGCCGGGTAACAATTGAGGGATTACAATTAAGACCGGCTAATGGACAGATTCCAAATACAGGCACTATCACAAATACAGGCACTACCGGGCCAACTGCCAATTATGGTGATTTAAGTACCAAGGTTGGTGTAATCTCAGATGTTTTAGTAGAAACAAGCCCTGATGGCACTGGTGAGGTAGTTCAGGCACAAAATTTACAAGCGGGTAACTCTTTAACTGTTTATTCAATTGCTAGAGATCAGGGCGGGAATTTTCTACAAAACATTGCACTGCTTGATGCTTCAGATTGGATTCTGTCAAGCATAACCGGAGGGATTACATTGGCTAATCTTAATGCGGCTACCGATCGGCGAAGCGCAACATTCTCATCGCAGCTTACAGGTAGTGCAGTTATTGAGGCCCTTTTTGACGGCGCTAATGAGGTACCTTCAGGTACCATTACTGTTACTCCTCGAAATGCAGTTTCCATGGCGATCAATACCCAGCCATCACCGACTGCCGTTGCAGGAACGCCATTTGCAACTCAGCCCGTACTATTTCTTCTAGACCAGTTTGGAAATAAGGTCTCAAACGACCAGACAACTGAAGTGTCTGCATCGATTCAAACAGGAGTGGGAGATTTATTTGGCACAACCACGCAATCTGCAACGGACGGTGAAATAATTTTCTCTGATCTGTTTGCTGAGATTGCTGAAGATATCACAATCGAATTTAGCAATCCTGACTTGCCAAATATAGTTTCAAACAGTGTGACCATTGAGCCAGCTGATATTGCTCAAATTGCATTCACTACTGTACCGACCTCAGGTAATCAGGGGGTAACATTATCGCCCATCACCGTGCAGCTTTATGATGCGTTTGATAATGAAGTTTCACAGTCGGGAGTTCAAATTAATACTTCAATAAACAGTGGTGGCGGGCAACTGCAGGGTACAAGAGAAGTATCAACAAATGCTACTGGTGAGGCAATTTTTGACGACCTCAGATTTAACACTCAGGGTTTTAAAACGATTCTGACCGAGCTCAACAGCGATGCAACTATCAATGATGTAAGTTCTCAAATTGAGATTTTCGGATCCGACGCTCTCTCCGGATTTCGAATCACGGCGACAGATGAAGAGCCACTTGGTACCCAGACCGCAGGAGCAGCATTCGATATCAGAATTGAAGCAATTAACGGTGTAGGAGATGTGGTTACTGACTATGATGGTACAGTAACTATCTCATCTTCAAGTGTTCTGACTGAAGGTGATGGAGAAACAGCGGCTTTCGTTAATGGTATTCTTGAATCACATACTGTTACACTTACTACTTCAGGAGCACAAACTCTTACCGCAACTGACACCAACAATACCAATATCATCGGTACATCAAGTGAATTTACGGTTAATCCAGGTGCGATTGATTTTACCAATACTTTGTTGACTGCAAATCCGGCAAATATTGTTGCTGATGGTGTGACAACATCACTAGTAACAGTGCAACTTCGTGATGAGTTTGAAAACAGTCTGAATATAGGCGGAGAAACGATCTCATTAGCAACTACTGCCGGTACTCTATCAACAACAGACGAAAGTGGCGAAACTTCCTTGGTTGCTGAAGACAATTCTGACGGGACATACACTGCCACTCTTACTTCATCAACAACAGTTGAATCTGCTACCGTTACAGCTACTGAAAACAGTACAGAAATAGCTACGGTTGATGTGAACTTTACACCCGGCGGTGTCAATGCATTTATTATTTCGGTGCCGCAAAATGGTGGAAGCCCTGAAACTCAAACTGCAGGTGAACCCTTTTTGATATCTGTTGAAGCCGTTGATGCAAATAACAACAGAGTCACTGATTACTCCGGCACGCTAAACTTCAGTTCCAATTCAGTAATTAGTTCAGGAGGAGATAATATCTCAATTTCCGATGGAATTTTAGTGGGTCATTCAATCACTCTCACACAAAGCGGAACAGACAGAACTATATCAGTTGAAGATCCTAATCTTTTTGGAATTACGGGTACAAGTGAACCATTTACAGTTATTGCAAATGATCTTGATCTAGGTACTTCACAAGTTGTTGCAAATCCGGTTCTCATACAGAACGATGGTACTTCACAATCTATAATTACCATTACATTGAGAGATGCATTTTCGAACCGAATTCTAACTGATCAATCAGGAATATTATCTATAACTCTGGAACAGTTATCTCAGAATGGTAACCTAACAGGAAATACTCCACCAAACGCTACGATATCAGGAATTACATTCAATTCCGGTAACTCAACATACACTGCAACACTTACCTCAACTACTACAGTTGAACGCGTTGAGGTTACGATTGATGCTGATGGTATTGGCGAGCTTACTTCAAAAGCAACAATTAATATTGTCTTTCCAAAAGTATGGAGCCCGAGTGGAGCACCAAATCAGCGGAATGATTGGACTAGAGCAGAGAACTGGGATCCTCAAGGTCAACCCGGGCCTGAAGATTTTGTTGTCATTCCAGGTAACGCAGCTGACTTTCCGGATCTTGATTTGAACGTTGTTATTGGTAGTCTTGAAGTAGAAGTGGGGGCTCAGCTGGTTCTGTTTGGCGGTAACTCTATAGACATTGCCGGTAATGCCTTAATCAATGGCACATTTGATATTGAAGACAATACAAACCTAAATATTGGTGGTAACTTTATAGGTAGCGGTACATTTGCATCAGGTGCGGATGCTGAGATTGAGCTTCAAGGTAATATGAGTATTACTAATTTTCTTGCTAGAACAGACGGAACAGTTTTGAGGTTAAATGGCTCCACACAGCAAACAGTTACTACTCCTAATCTTCTTGCACAACGGCTTGAAATTTTAAACGATGTCGAATTTACAAGTGGCGACATTATTGACACTAATGAAATTTTGGTATCAGCTGGTAACTCGATGATACTTCAACAGGATGCCGACATCACCATTGACAACATTCAAAACATATTTGGTGACGGATCTTTAATTCTAAACAACAACACACTCGTTGTAAGGGGTGATTTATCTCTGCTAAACATCGACACAAGTGAGGGTACTGTTGTGTTCGGTATTCGGGTTGGTGAAGATCCAGCTGATTTTCCCAATCTGTCTCAGCAGCAGATTGCAAACCTGTCGGCCATGAAGAGTGCTGTGATTAACAATGTTGAAGGCGTACGTACTTTTGATGATATCATCATTAGCGATGATGGTGATATCACTCTCGAAAATGGTGAATTGATCATTGCATCAGGGCGCAATTTTATCGCCTCAAATATTATTTATAACAACGGAACTCTCCGTTTCAACCGATCTGTGAGCCAGCCCGGCTGGAAGATGCTTAGCACCCCGGTTGGCACGAGCTACGCTGACTTTTTTAACGGACTGACACTACAAGGTATACCCGGTGCTGCGTTTACCGACAGGCAGCCTAACTTGCTCTATTATGATGAAACATTTGCTGGAACCGACAATCAGCGATGGAGAACACCCGCCAATGCGTCAGACAGTTTTACAGAAGGCAGAGGCTATTTTTTCTATGTATTTGGCAATGTTAATGGTGATGGTGATTACAACGACGTTCTGCCAAAAACACTTTCGGCATCAGGTATAGAAAACACACCACAGACTTCCGAATTCTCTTTCCCTGTAACCTACACTGCCGAAGCTGATACCGGCTGGAATATGGTTGGAAATCCATTTGGCGCAACCATCGATTGGGATGACACCGGGTGGACAAAAACTAATATGGATAATGTACTCTATATCTGGGACGCTAACTCAGGAGAGTACAAATATTGGAACGGTTCTGCGGGCAGCCACGGGTCAGGACGTATTGCACCATTTCAGGGATTTTGGGTAAAGGCCAATGCAGCAGACCCTGTGCTTGAGGTAAATCCGTCCGTAAAAACTGTGGGAGGAACTTTCAGAAAAGAGCTTGACCGCTACAATGATGTGCCGGTATTGGCATTCCGTCTGGAAAGTGATTTTCATACAGCAAACACACATTTTTCATTTACCGAGAAAGGAAGTTTCAACACAGATCCAATGGATGCCTACAGGCTTCTGCCGTTTGAAACCAACACCTATCTAGAAGTTTACTCACTGTTCAAAGATGGTACTGAATTGGCCATTAATAACCTGCCCCGTGATTTTGGAGCCGTTATCGAGATCCCTGTTCAGGTTGGTGCGATAAAAGACGGATCACCCTATTCAGGACTAGTGTCACTCACATGGCCGGAATTTGATAACATCCCCGATAGCTGGACGCTTGAGCTCTACGACCATCACACCAAAGAGACTATCAACCTTAGAGAGCGAGACTTTTATGATTTTGAAATTCGCGGTCAGGGTAAAGGTGTGAGTGAGAAGAATACAATTCAGAACTTTAGATTAATTGAAAAGTCATCATCCAATGCTGCAAACTCCAGGTTTACACTTTACATAGCTCCGGGAAGTGATGGAAGTGAGTTTCCAGCTACACTCGAATTGAATCAAAATTATCCAAACCCATTCAACCCAACAACAACGATCAATTTTGCACTACCTGCTGAAGATCAGGTGCGAATTGACGTTTATGATTTACTTGGGCGACGGGTTCAAACCATTACCAATCAAAGATATCAGGCGGGATATTATCAGGTGGAGTTTGATGGTAGAGGGCTATCAAGTGGCGTCTATTTCTACCGATTGAGCACTTCAAACAAAGTTCTTGATAAACGGATGACGTTAATCAAATAGAGTTCTTAATTCTGCAATTTCTGATACTCAGATGAGTGAGCCGGATCCACATCGGTAAGTAGATTATAAGCCATAGTTCTTTTCTGAACGTCAGCAAATTGGAGTAGTGCCGTGATTTCGGTGTATTTGGTATCGAAGAATAGATCGAAAAGATAGTTGTTGCTAGTTACACGTTTATTTTCTCTTATGACAGAAATTGCTTCAATAACCTCATCAGCAGCAGTTATTGGGTCCAGCGTAAACTGATCAAGACCGTGCCGATGATATTGATACATTGCTTGACGAAGATCCCGATAGGCAGGATTTGTAAGATCATTTATTAACCCGAACCGGTTTCGCTGTGCACCAATCGATCGGCCCCACCCAACTGAACCTGAGTTTTGACCAAGCTCGAAAATATTTAGCGCACGATTATAATATTGCGAACCACCCATCTCTGAAAAGCTGTCATAATCGAACCCAAGCATGATGTTTGCGTAGAAATCGAGAAAACTTGTCAGGTCATCAAATTGAAGCTCATCTTTGACAAAACTTTTATTTCGAGGATAATTGAACCTCCAGTTATTGTCACCTATTACGATTAGAGAGGAGTATTGAGATGTATTATAAATAGGTCTACGTACCGAAAAAACTGCTTCAGCAGTAAAATTGAACTGGGAGTCTACATTTGTTAGTACAATCTGGATATTGCAGAGAATTCTTTCATTCTCTTCAAACCTGTCGTCAGTCCAACGGTTTTCGTTTAGGTACTCTTCAATGTCGCCGGAAAGCTCAGAAATATAGTCATAAGATGATCCGCTAATTTGCCTGTCGTTAACTGACACTGAGCAGTTTAGCTCCTGCCCATATAGCATGGATGTGTGAATGCAAAACAGAGCAGCGAGCGCAAATATTTTTCGGCAATTTATTTGAAGTTTAAAGGGCATCTTCTGATACTATGAGTCCAATTTTTTATTTATTGATTGTAATGAAAATAACGTTCCGAAACAGTTTCTTGCCAATATTTATCCTGGCATTTTTCTTTTCTCTGCTCCATGCTGAATCTCAAGCCCAGCAAACTATGGGAGCTAAGTCGATTTCTATGGGTCAAACCGGGGTAGCCATGCCTAACTCTAACTGGGCTACATTCAGTAATGTTGCACTGATGCCAACGGACGAAAACAATATTTCATTTTACGGCTTCAGATATATCGGTATTTCGGAGATTACCGACATGGCCGCCTCAATTAATTATCAGACAAATTTTGGCACCCTTGGGCTTGGAATGCACAGATATGGGTTTAATCTCTTTAACGAAAACCGATTTTTACTCGCTTATAAAAATCAGCTTGGCGCGTTTCACTACGGGGGCTCTGTATCATACACTCACGTTTTTCAAGGCGGAAATTACGGTTCGGCCGGAGCTATTGGGATAGATATTGGCCTTGCTGCTGAAGTGATTGATGACTTATGGTTCGGTGCCAGAGCTACCAATTTGAATCAACCTGTTTATGGCGATACGGATGAAGAATTGCCAAGGGAGTTAGCTGCCGGGTTTAGCTATAAGTTAAGCACCCTCTCATTAGTAACCGCAGAATTAGTTAAGGATGTGAAGTTTCCCATCTCATTCAGAAGTGGTATCCAGTTTGAGATATTAACTTCCCTCTTTGCAAGGGTTGGTATATCAACTCAACCATCTACATATTCATTCGGCTTTGGCTACGAAACTAGCCGGTTTGAAGTAAATTTTGGACTTCAACAACACGATCCATTGGGACTTAGTCCCGCACTTGATCTCGCTCTTCGGTTTTAATCCGGTGTTATGATTTTTAAAAAGCATTGCGTTTATCGATCAGAAAAGCCGCTCCTGAAAGTCAAATGGCAGGTAGCTCTGTTTTTTCTGGTCATGAGCGGGTGGCTTGTTCAACCTGCTATTGCACAGCAGCAAGACACTACCCGAACGCAGGTTGAGCGAGATATTGAACGTGCTATTCAAGAGATTGACCCCGAAGAGTCTGACCTTGATCTCGAAGAGCTGGTTGAGTTTTTAGAAAATCTGGCAAATAATCCACTCAACGTAAACAGAGCATCTGTGGATGATCTCCTGCAGATACCAGGCTTGAATTTTCGTATTGCTCAAAACATTGTTCAATATCGCAGCTCG
>SKGY01000093.1 GCA_007117235.1 Balneolaceae bacterium | reverse complement strand
TCAGCATTTAAAACCGGTGTGCCTGCACCTGATGGATCATTGGGATCAAAAGGATTTCGAATTCCAAGACCAACCTCTGAAACCCTGCCAAGTGATGGGTTTCCTTTAATTGCAACAACAGCGCCAGGAACTGCATCCTGAAGTATATCATTGCGCTCATAAACATCTGTCATCTGGCTTGAAACTTCCTGATCTCTCAACTGCTTTAGCTGATTAAATGCGGCCAGAACAATATTCATACTGTTTTCTTCATAAAGCCAGACCCTTTCTCCTTCTTCATCCAACTGTCCGCTGTTTGACGGATCAAATGGCTGATAGGGAAAATTCGGATCAGACGGTGTTACCGGCTGTCGATACTCGTAATAATTATTCTCTAGATCGTTACCGAATCTAAGAATCAACTCAGCATCGCCCCTTTCATTAAATCCTTCCCCATGAACAAACATCCTCATATTAGAGTAGTTCAAAAGATTTAACCCACCGGGGTAAACACGTTTGATCAACTGAGTGCCTCCCGGACCAAGATTATCAACATTAAGAACTATCGCCTGTTCATTCTGTAAAGATTGAAGCTGAGATCCCCTATTTTGAGCCCGAATGCCACCTCGAGGCTCACGATATGGAATTGGCCTTCTGTTTGAGTTCTCCTCAATATTGATTGTACTAATGCTTATATCTGCGTTGGGATCACTTTGTGAATTGATGTTTTCGTCCTGCCTCCACTGACTCCCAACAAATTCGAGCGAAGCGAATCGCAACGTAAAAGGCTGCTCATAACCCGACATCCACATCCTAACATATGTGATGTTTTGAAAATCATTTATATCTCCCACCCTGCGTTTGAACTCATCAAGTGGAATTCGAATTTGATACCATCTGTCTTGTTGTCGTGTACCCGGTACGCGGTCATTAATGTATGTACCAGGGGTGCCTATTTCGAGTCGGGATTCATCGGCGGGATTAAGCTCTACTTCATACTGAAAATAGGAGTTGGTCAAGTTTACCGTTGACGGATTTACAAGTCCTTCCGTATCGGGTCTGTTAGTTGATGCTCTTTTTTCTGATTGATCAAGCGGAGTGTTTCCCTCAGGAAATCCAAGCATCCGGTGAAAGCGCTCGTGAAGTGGTCTGTCCTGAACCTGAGATTCGCCATAAAAAACATAATTATCATTGGAAGGGTCGGCCTGTATGCGTTGAAATTCACTGCTGGTCTCACCCCACTGCTGCCGCATTTCATCAACAAAATCACTAAAAACTGTTTGCTCATTTAAACCATTGATTCCTCCAAATGAAGGTAAACCGTCGAGACCCACGTCTTCCAGTTCTCGATCCTCATTTGAAAATTGACCTTCCGGAGGCGGGGGGTTTGCAGGAAGTGCTGATCGCGGATTGCTTTGACTGTCTAAAATCAGATTGTCCGGATTAAGAGCAAGTCCATCTTCAGTATTGATTTTAGAGTTAGGTATCACGTCTTCTGAAACCAGACCGATATCTATATAAATCTTGCCATCATACTGTTCAATTGAACCAACGGGTGCGGGTTGTCCACCGGGTAGTATTGGCTGGACCCAAAACTCAAGAAATTCCACATTATTTTGAGTGAAATCCTCCTGACCCGATGGGATTACCGTTGTCATCCCTCCCCATGTCCGTTCCGGATTATTAGTGAGGAGATCGCGAAGGTCCATGTTGTAGTTATATTGCCCGCGTTGGGTAGGATCATAAAATACATCCATCGTATTGATGATCTCTTCTTGTGGATTTTGAGTTTCGCGACCCGGAAAAACATCAGTTACCCTGACAGGTTCAGACTCCGCCGTAAATTCAACATTGTCCAGAATTGATCGAATATTTCGGGGAATGGTATACCAGGAAAATTTAGATCTCAAATCTGAGCGTTCTAAACGAGACTGCTGATTTGAAATAGGTTGACCCGGAAAATCGTCTTCATCAAAAAATGCTTCATCAGGCTCGTAACCCGGAACGGCTGCAGGTGCCGCAGCAATGTGCCACCGAGTAGCATTGAGCAGATTTATTTTAATATTTGATCCTTCAAAATCATCGATAAACGACAGTCCCTCCTCTTCGTCCGGGAAGAGTTGATTATTTCGTATCGCCCTGCTCACAGCTCTTGTTTCTGAAACTCCGGGTCGAAGCTGAGCAAACTCACCACTGAAGCTAAATTCAGAATTTTCCCTTGTCTGAATTAGTGGAAGCCGGTCAACAGCTCGGGTAATGAATGGCGTATTGAATCGAGCATTTGTATCGAAGCCAAAAACGGAGTTACTGATCGGTTCATCACCAATTCTGATTTTATCGTCCAATGGCCTCTCATTAAACCTGAAAAATGTACCACCAATATTAAAACCATTTGTTATTTCATATTCAGCACGCAGACCTGTAAACGTCTTTTGCTCAATAGAAGTTAGTGCCTGATTTTCATATTCGATTCGAATATCCTGACCCGGTGCCGTGTAACGATCATTAAGAATGGTGATGCTACCGAATGAATAATCTACCTGATAATCTACATTCTCCTGAAGCTCTGAACCGTTGGCGAAAACCCGAACAGACCCTTCAACAAGAACAAACCCAAGATTATAGTTGTCTTGCAAACCTCCACGCGATGTTCCTCTGAACTGATAAAATCCATTCTTAGAGCTCTGAGAAGCATTTCTCTGCCTTTGGGTATACAGCTCTGAATAGGTCAACCTCTCTATATCCTCAACAGAAGCAGGTGAATCTTCAAGGAGTGTTCGTATACGATCTCCAAAAGGCTCAAGATAAGGGAATATGATCAAACCGTTTTGTGCATCAAGAGTACCGGTTCCGAAATCAATTTCGTTATTTGGTTCGAGTGCACCCTGAGCATCAACTCTGTCTAAGCCGAGATCCTGAAGCAGAGTGGTATTTCTACCCGGCAACCTGTCTCTTGCAACGTTATCTTCAGTAAATACGAGCTCCAATTCAAGTGATTCTCTGGTGATATTACTGACGCCAAGCGAATAGATGTTTCTCATTGTCAGCTGAAACAGGTCGTTATCAGTAGAGACATTTGAGGGGCGCAACATCTTTAAGAAGATTCGATCGTTACCACTTCTGTTTATTTCACCCACGTTAACGATTTCGTTATTTAGACCTCGATACGAAAAAGCTACAGCCAGCACCTCTCGAGAGCTAAGGCTACGCCGCAGTGAAACATGGCCCGTCACTTTATTTATGGTATAGTCTCTGCCCTCCTCAAGCAGGGTAAAATATCCCTCTTCAAAATTTCGGGAATCATCAATTCCTAAATCTTCTGCTGAAACTCCCAACTGCGGATCTCTGAATTGATCTAATAATTCGGGTGCAAAATCATCCTGATTATTATTTGGCGGCAGAAAACTACCATCGCCCGCTCTGTTTACTCCAATATCACTCAGTGCTACTGCCAATCTTGAACCTGCGTCTGCCTGAACACTCTCCCTAAGCACCCAGAGTTCAACATCTGCAATTTGAAGCGTTTGAGATAACTGTTGCGGATTAGCCATACTTGTTTCAAACTGCTGACGTGTGTAAAAGTCGAGGAAAAAGTGTCGGTCATCACTATAATCAGCCGGGCGAATTCTAATTTGTTGTTCCTGTGAACCACCACTTATCGTTTCAACATTGCTTTCACCGTCTTGCTGAGAAACAATCGATGTTAATCTGAATGAACCCAGTTCTGCGACTGACTTCACGCCAAACAACGCTCCACTACCACGAATCAGAGAGTTACCTGTGTTCATGCTCACATTACCCATCTCAATACTCTTAATGATTTCATCATCGTAGCCTTCATATAAAATACTGAGCCTGTTTTGGTACTCGAATTGTCGCTCAGTATCCCAGTCGGTTTGAATGGTAAGTTTATCGCCGATATTACCCTGTATGTTCAGCTGAAGACTTTGTTCAAATGTGGGATCGATTCTGGTTTGCTGATCTGGGGGCAAGCTTGGATCTTCAGATCGCTGAATAGACGCACCCACATTCATTGACGCCACGCCATTTACCCTTAAATTCACTTCAGGAGTTCCAAAAATCGTGGTAAAGGCCGACTCTCGTCCACCGGGAATTGCCAGACTAAAGTCGAGTAATCCCCTTTGAGTATCTTGTCGCTGCCTCGCCTCCCGAATAAGCTGGCTCCAGTTTTGTCTGATCGATTCCTGGCGATCTAATTGCGCATACTCTTCGAAACTCATTGCAGTAAGCCCACCCGACCTGTAACCGCTAATTCTTCTCTCAACTAAAAAGCCACCTCTTGGGTTACGTTCAATAGTAACTTCTTCAGCAGGGAGAGTAATAAAGTAGAGTTTTGGAATTTTTTTAAAAAAAGGTGAGGCTACTCGGCTACCTGTCACTGTTCTGAACGTTCTGTCAAACTCCGGATCAGTCTCAGACAGTTGCACAGTCGTATCAGCATCAGCCTCAACCTGAGCATATAGTTTGGGCGAGAATGCGAAAATGCACATCCACCCTACCATCAGGAATTGATAAAAAAAGTGACTTTTATACACTGGTATATGCTACGTTATCCGGTTCCTTAAAAGGACAGAGATAATCTTAAATCGTTAATTCGTGCTGTTTATCGTCGTAACTTTTTTGCGATAGAGGGATATGGGGATGTTAATTACAAATGGAATTCAGGATAATAAATAATTCACAAATATGTTGGTATGTTATTCATCAAAGATCATCTGCTGATTTCGATTTATAGTAACGATTATTTGTTGATCAGGTTCAGAATTAAATGAAGATTTAAATATCACTATGTAATTCAATTTGATTCTGCTTCTGTTCTGTTCAAAATGCTGTTATATTTAACTTATGCTAAACAAAGTTCAGCTTCATTTACTGAAAAAACACGTCGGACCTTTCCTTTTCTGCTTTTTCATCATGATGTTTATTCTGCTTATGCAGTTTTTAATTCTTCATGTAGATAAGCTGGTTGGTAAGGGTTTACCATTTTGGATTGTGTTAGAGCTCATTTTGACAAATTTGGCCTCTATGATAACACTATCTATTCCTGTAGCCATATTAGTGGCAACACTAATGGCATTCGGCCAATTTTCAGAATGGAATGAATTGACTGCTGTTCGCGCTGCGGGTATCAATCCATTTAAATTAATCGCTCCTGTTCTGGTTGCAGGTGTGTTTCTATTTATCTTCACCGCCTACTTTTCCAATTACGTTCTACCTGAGGCTAATCACAAAGCAAGATCCCTTTTTCTCGATATAAGAATGCAAAAACCCGCATTCGATCTTCAGCCGGGCACTTTTTATCAGGATATTGACGGCTACACCTTTTTAATCAAAGAGATTAACACAGAAACAGACTCTCTATATGATATCCGGGTTTACCAGGAACAATCTGATAACAGGCAGAGAGCCTACATCAATGCTGAAAGAGGAATTCTTGAAAGCCCAGATCAATACACTCTATCCCTGTTTTTGTATGACGGATCCATACTTCGATTTATCAGAGGCAGTGATCGAATTTCAGAAACTCTCGAGAGAAGTGACTTCTCAATCTATAGAATGAGTTTCGATCTCTCTGACCTGGCCTTCTCTAGATCAAATCCGGATCAAAGAAGCAGAACAGACAGGACTATGTCTGCTCAAGCAATGATTACAGTAGTCGACTCATTACGAGCAGAAAAACAGAGGGAAATTGAAAAGTTCAAAACTACGACCGGACAAAACGAATTAACCCCATTCAAAACTGATATCGCACGATCCATAACTATCAGCGAAAATCAAGCTTTGGATACACTTCATGTTTACGATACATCATTTAAATCTTTACAACATTTGCCAAATCCAACGGCCAAGATCAACTCTATCAACAGAGCCATAAACTCACTGGATGTTTATAGGAATCAATTGGATAATCTGCAAACAAATACATCATGGAGAGATTTCAGAGCAGCAGAATTTATGGTTGAAGTCCATAAAAAGCTCTCCATTCCGTTTGCCTGCATTGTATTTATCCTGCTTGGAGCTCCGATAGGTATGTTAACCCGTAAAGGCAATATTGGTGTAGCCGCCTTGATTAGTGCAGGTATTATTACCCTTTATTTTATCTCAATCATTCAGGGTGAAACACTTGCTGATCGCATGATTATTTCCCCATTTGTTGGAATGTGGGGAATGAATATTCTGCTTCTCACAATTGGAATCATTTTGACACTACATGTAAGTACTTCACTCAAAATCACAAATTTGTGGAGCCGAAGTGAATAAACTTGATCGATACATATTTTACCGGCTTAGCGTCATTACTTTCTTCGTACTGGCTGTGCTGGTATGCATTTTTATACTTGTCGACTTTTCTGAAAACAGCGACGATTTTGTAGATAAAGGAGCCACATTGGCTCAAATATGGGGTTTATACTATCTGAACTATATCCCTGAAATGTTTCGCCTTGTTATTCCACTTGCAGTTTTAGTTGCATGTCTTTTTTTAACCGTTCAAATGACCGAGAGACTGGAGATTATAGCCCTCAAGGCTTCCGGAGTAAGTATTTACAGGCTATTACTACCCTACATGGTGTTCGGAATCGGAATTGCCGCCATAGTGAGCTATCTGGATGCTTATGTGATTCCTGTTTCCAATGCTGAACGAATTACATTCGAAAGAGAATACATTTCAGGCAGTAGTGACAGACTGGACCGTGGTGGGATTTTTCGTCAGGACTCAGACTCCAGCGTAGTAACAATTGAGTTTTATGATCCCAATTCGCATACAGGTTACAGGGTAAATCATATCACTTACAAAAATGAACGAGTCAAACGAGTTGTATTTGCAAACCAAATCAAATGGGTTGACTCCTCGTCAGTTTGGCACGCTAATCGAATTGAATATAGAGAGTTTGATCAAATCATATTTGCAGAAACCGAATACAGAAATGAGCCATTCGAAATGAACCTTCTGCCACAAGATTTCGCCAGACGATCTTCAGACATTTACCAGCTCACCTATCCACAGGCTCTGCAGTATATTGATTCAGTGAAGCGGATTGGTGCGGCAGGCGTAACACTACCTCAGGTACAGCTATACGGCAGAATGGCTTATCCGTTTTCAATTATAATTGTCTGCCTGATCGGTTTTGCTTTAGCCACTGAGCGAAGAAAAGGTGGTAAAGGTGTATATATAGCTGGCGGACTTGCTATCAGTTTCATATATCTCTCTATGATGAAGGTAATTGAGCCATTCGGAATTGCGGGGGCGGTATCACCTATTTTTGCCGCAACGTTCCCCCACCTGTTTTTTCTGGCAATAGGCCTACTGATGATTTATTTAGCGAAAAAATAGCTCTTAAGTAGAGTAAATCGCTACGCTTCCGGTTTCGGGCCTCTATAGTTGAACGGCATGTCAAACTTCTCTTTTGACGTAATTACCCCATGCTCAGCTTCGTATTTCCGAATGTTTTCGTTTAGTGCATTGGCCAATCTTTTTGCGTGATCCGGAGTGAGAACCAACCTTTTTACTACTTTCGCCTTGGGCACGGCGGGCATCATGGAGATGAAATCAAATACGAACTCTGAAGGTGAATGAGTAATCATCACTAAATTAGAATAAGTCCCACTTGCTTCATCCTCTTTAAGCTCAATTTCTATTGGCTTTCCTTTCTTAGGTTTGTTTGGATCCATGATATTGTCTTTAATTCGTAATTAATATTCAGAAGTATGGTGATCAATTTTGGATCAGTCTAAAAAACCGTGGTCCTTCATCCAATCATCGTTATAAATTTTTGATACGTATCTGGTTCCGCTATCAGGCAGAATGACTACCATCAGATGATTTTCGCCAAGCTTATGATTATTAGCATACTGAAGCGCTCCGGCAACTGCTGCACCACAAGACCCCCCAATGAAAAGTCCCTCTTTTTTAGCCAGTGTACGGGTTGTTTGAAATGCGTCTTTGTCACTTACTTGCTCTACAGCATCTACCAAATCAAAATTCACATTCTTCGGAATGATGTCTTCACCTATACCCTCAGTGAGGTATGGTTTGATTTCATTCTTATCAAACTCTCCTGTTTCAAAATACTTTTTGTAGACCGACCCGATACTGTCAACGCCAATCACCTTGATATCCGGATTCTTCTCTTTGAGATATTTTGCAGCACCTGAGATAGTACCTCCCGTTCCCATTCCGGCAACATAATGGGTAATTTTCCCTTCCGTTTGTTCCCAGATTTCAGGGCCCGTAGTTTCGTAATGTGCTTGAGTATTACTCAGGTTGTCATACTGATTCGGATAGTAAGAATTTGGTATTTCCTCGCTCAGTCTTTTCGCGACCGAATAGTAGCTTCGGGGATCATCAGGCTCTACATTTGTGGGACAAACTTCTACAGTTGCCCCCAATGCGCGCAACAGATCAACCTTCTCCTGACTCTGCTTATCCGTTGTGGTGAATATGCACTTATAACCTCTGACGGCAGCTACAAGAGCGAGTCCCATCCCGGTATTTCCGGATGTTCCTTCAATTATAGTTCCTCCGGGTTTAATTAAACCTTTCTTTTCTGCATCATCGATCATTTTCAATGCAATTCGATCTTTAATACTTTGTCCCGGATTTAGGTACTCAACTTTTGCTGTAATAGTTAGTTTTAGGTCACCTGTTACGTTGTTTAACCGAACGAGCGGCGTGTTCCCAATAGCGTCAATAATGGAGTTGTGCATCATGAAAAGGTAGATCTCTTTGAGTGCTTAAAATGTCATGTAAATATAGTAAATTTTGTTGCGCGTATTTTTAAAAACATGCAGTATTCTTCAATAATCATCATCTACAATTTATTTCTGTGCGCAACACTCAAATTCTAATACGATTTCTGTTTATCATCTTATTTGCATTTTTATCATTTGCTGAGCGGGCAAATGAACAGGTGCTTGATCTGGCTGCTGCTG
>SKGY01000040.1 GCA_007117235.1 Balneolaceae bacterium | reverse complement strand
TGTTTATCCAGCGTGCAATTGATGAAGCTGATGTAAAAATCAATGCCATCCCGGGAAGAGTAGGAGCTGAGCTGATTGGTTTGGCAATTCAACATGCAATTCAGATGCCGAGTCCGCCTCAGTCACCCGCACTGATCATGGATATTGGAGGCGGGAGTGTTGAGTTTATTTTATCAGATAACAAGAAATTTTACTTCCTTACCAGTAAAAAAATAGGCGTCGCTAGAATGACGGCTTCATTTATTGATAATGACCCCATATCAAAAAAAGAGATCAGTAAACTTGAGTCTTATTTTCAAGAAAATCTGGTAGACGTTGCTGAAGCTTTTGCCAATCATCGGGGTTCTTTGTTAATCGGTTCTTCAGGTACGATGGAAAATATCGGATTGATGATTGCTCATAAAAACAGGAGAGATCCGGCGCTTTCTGTCAATGAGCTGGATTTTACAGCTAAGGAGTTTTTCAAGTTTTACGAGGAGACTATTGGCATGACTTCAATTGAACGATCTAAACTTCAGGGGCTGGATGAAAAGAGGATTGATCTGTTACCGGCCGGACTTGTTTTAGTGAACTATATTTTAAAAACCTTCTCCATCAAAGAGGTGAAAATTTCTTCACAGGCCTTGCGTGAGGGAATCATCATTCGATATATAAACAAAGAGCTGGAAGATCTAAAAGAGCGAACAGTGTCTGATGACCCCAGATTTCGCAGTGTTTTCGAATTGGCTAATAAGTGCGACTGGCATGAGGATCACTCTCGGCATGTTGCGATGTTAGCTCTCACAATTTTTGATGCGTTTGAATCTGAACTCGGTCTTACAGATACAGACAGGGAGCTTCTGAATTATGCGTCTATCCTTCATGATATTGGGTATTACATATCACATCGCAAACATCATAAACACGCACTTTACCTGATTCGAAATGCTGATTTAATGGGCTTTAAAGAGAGTGAGATCGAAATAATTGCCAATGTGGCAAGGTATCACAGGCGGTCTACACCTAAGGCAAGACATCCCTTCTATAAAAACCTGTCAAAAGTGAATAAAGAGAGAGTGAAAAAACTATCAGCAATATTACGTATTGCAGACGGTTTGGACCGAAGCCACTATCAGAATGTGAGGCGAGTGGATGTTGTAAACGAGAGTGGAAAAGTAACCCTTAAAATCACCACAGAAGCTGACCCGCATTTAGAGATTTGGGGGGCAATGCGGAAGCGAGCATTATTTGAGGAAATAACTGGGAAGAGACTTGAGATTGATGCAGGTTGAGTTAGAATTTCAAAAATCGCTCAATTTTTTCGAACTTATTCAGGTTTTTAGAACAAATTCTTAAAAAATTTATTCATTAGAGCTTGTTAACTGTTAAATACTTTAATCAAGGCAAAAATAGAAGCGATTTCACTTAATTATTTAGGTCAGTTAAGCTTACTTTTTTTCTTCTTTCCCGTGCCCTGATTTACTTTCTCTGTATCGGTAAAAAACACCTTTAAAAACGAAACCTTCCTTATCTTTAATTCGTTACTAAAGCAACATTTAGAGGCCGGATAAATAGTAATACTCACCTGTAGAAAAACCCGGCATAATTTCAATAAATCAGGACATAATACTTATATAACATCAATACAGAAATGAAGTACCTATTAACAATAACAATTACACTAATTACTGCGCTTTCACTTTTTGCATTCAATGTAAATTCTGACAGTAGCGCTTATTCACTTACTGACGATATCTTCGAAGCAATTCAGGAAATTGACATTGTAAGTTTGAATGTTCACTTGGCAGAGGGAGCCGACATTAACGTTGCAGACAAAAATGGTAACACACCACTGATGCTCGCTGCTAAAATTGGCAACCCAAGAATGGTTAAGATCATACTTGCACATCAACCAAACATTAATGCAAAAAATAATGATGGTTACACGGCACTTATGATTGCCTCTGAGCAGGGTCAAACATTCATCGTAGAGCAACTTTTGAACAAGGGAGCTGAAATCTCAGTCGTTAATAATGACGGATTAACAGCAGCACATTTAGCTTTGAGATTTGGTCAACCTCAAATCTATAACTTACTGGATAGCAATACTGCAAAACCGGTAACAAGGTAATTAACATACGACCTCATAAAGCCTCATTCCGCAAAAGCGGGATGGGGCTTTTTTTATGCTTTGTAGTTAAGCCTGTCTTTCATTTAAATTCCCGCTTTTCTAAGCAAGGAATCTTTCGTTTATTCAATGAAACTTATAATGAACCGTTTTATGAAGAAGACAGGACTTTTTCTCTTATTAATAATGATACTTGCTATGCCCATAGCAATAGCGCAGTCAATTGCTGAGAAAACATCATCAATGCAGAAGTATGAAGGCTTTTTCGATTTTTGGTGGGATGATGAAACTGGCAAAATTTGGCTGGAAATAGATAATCTTGATGAAGAGTTCATCTATGTAAATTCTCTTGCAGCCGGAATAGGGTCTAATGATATCGGACTCGACCGAAGTCAGCTTGGAAATACCCGAGTTGTGAAATTCACCAGGGTGGGACCAAAAGTATTATTGATTCAACCAAACTATGATTTTAGAGCAACATCAGGTGTTGAGCTGGAAGAGAAATCGGTTAATGAGGCATTTGCACAATCTGTACTTTTTGGATTTGAGGTAGAGGTTCGTGAAGGTAGCCGAGTACTTGTTGATGCAACAGAATTTTTGATGCAGGATGCACATGGTGTTGCTGAAAGATTGAGACGAGGTAATCAGGGAAACTACTCAGTTGATCGATCACGGTCTGCCGTCTATTTACCGGGCACATTTAATTTCCCAAAAAACTCAGAGTTTGAAACAACTCTCACATTTACAGGGAGTAGTGCCGGTGGATATTTAAGATCAGTTACCCCATCGCCTGAAGCTGTTACAGTTCGCCAGCACCACTCTTTCGTTGAGCTGCCGGATGATAATTATCAGCCAAGAGAGTATGACCCAAGATCCGGTTTTTTCCCAATCTCATATCAGGACTACAGTGCTCCAATAGGTGAAGATTTTACTAAACGATATATCGTACGTCACAGGTTAGAGAAGAAGAACCCTGATGCAGAAATGAGCGAACCGGTTGAGCCAATTGTATTCTATCTGGATAATGGGACGCCTGAACCAGTACGGACCGCACTTCTCGATGGTGCGCGATGGTGGAACGAAGCATTTGAGGCAGCCGGATTTATTGATGCTTTTCGGGTTGAAGTACTGCCTGATGATGCGCATCCGCTTGATGTGAGGTACAATGTAATCAACTGGGTGCATAGATCTACCAGAGGTTGGTCTTACGGTTCGTCAGTCGTTGATCCCAGAACGGGAGAAATCATTAAAGGAAACGTCCTTCTCGGTTCACTGAGAGTTAGACAAGATTATTTAATTGCAGAAGGATTATTAGCGCCATACGAAGAGGGTGTTGACCCTGATCCACAAATGCTTGAAATGGCGCTCGACCGTATCAGGCAACTATCTGCCCATGAAATTGGTCATACGTTGGGTATCGCTCACAACTTTGCAGCAAGTGTAAATGATCTTGCCTCAGTTATGGATTACCCACACCCAATGCCAACGCTTCATTCTGACGGATCTCTGAGCCTTGAAGATGCTTATTCAATTGGAATTGGTGAATGGGATAAACGTGCAGTAATGTGGGGTTACTCGGATTTTCCTGAAAGCGTGGATGAAAAAGCTGAACTTGATGCCATCATTAATGAGACGATTGAGATGGGGCTTCTTTATATGTCAGATGAAGTTGCAAGGCCTCAGGGCGGAGCACATCCTGTAGCTCACCTTTGGGAATATGGAACTGATGTGGTTCAACAACTTGGGCACATACTTGATATCAGACATGCGGCTTTGCAACAGTTTGGAGAAAACAATATTCGAATGGGAAGGCCGATGGCTAGTCTTGAGGATGTGCTTGTGCCGATCTATCTATTTCACAGATATCAAACTGAAGCCACCGTCAAACTTTTGGGAGGTGTAGACTATGCTTACAATATGCGTGGAGACTCTCAGCGGGGGCCACAGGTCGTATCGCCGGCTACCCAAAGGTCTGCACTAACTGCAATGCTGCAAACGCTTGATCCCGAAATTCTAGCTTTACCCGAACCAATTCTGGATTTGATTCCGCCACAACCGGCAAGAATTTCTTCGACCCGAGAACATTTCAGAGGGTATACTACTCCGATTTTAGATCCTGTTGCGATGGCTGAGGTAGCAGCCGATCATGCCTCATCACTGATTTTTAATCCGCAACGTGCCGCCCGGTTAGCAAGTCAGTCTGCCAGATTCCCGGATCAGATAAGCTATGAAGATGTTGTAAATGCCGTGTTTTCGCAAACAGTGCTTGGCAGACAAAAAACCGGTTACTTAGGCAGTATTCATAGAGCTGTAAATATATCTGTAGTTAGGAGCTTTCTGCAGCTTGCAGGCAATGAAAACAGCTCACCTGATGTAAAATCAATTTCAAACTGGATGCTGAAAAGTCTGCAGACAGACTTGACGGAGATGATAAATACTACCGACAGTATGGTTTGGAACGCACACTACAGCGAAATCATAACTATGATTGATAACTTCATTTCTGATCCAGCAACATTTTCAGCGCCACCCGCGCCCTATGTTCCACCAGGAGCACCAATAGGTAGTGAGGGGCCAAACTATCTGCACCTGAGTTGCGAACTATAGGTTATAAAAAAAGTAGCCGCTAATTGGGTTATCTTTCCAAGTCGATTCACTTTGTGCTAATAAGGAAGTTATTCTATAAAAATGATTAAAGGGTTCAGATTTAATAAAAACGATCGTGGATATTCGGATAAAGCGTTCGCATTTATGCGTAAAACGATCATCCCTGCAACTGAAAAATTATTTAGTCCGCGGATTACAAATCCGGAAAATATGCCATTGACAGGCCCATGTTTTATATATGGCAATCACGCTAACTATTTTGATCCGTTTGCACTAAATGCCGGAATGACTCAGGAGCCAACTGCCGGAGTTATGACCCGAGATCAATTTCATAAAACACTTCCCCGTGTGTTTATGGATAGCATTGGAATTGTGCCGACAAGCAAATATGTGCCAGAGCCCGGAATTGTTCGAAGTGTGATGAAAATGATTGATCAGAGAAGAATGATTGTCATCTTTCCGGAAGGCGGGAGGCGCTGGGATGGGAAGCCAAAATCAGTGATTGAAACTACACTTAAACTGTTCTGGAAGATGGGGATTCCAATACATCCGGTGCAAATTCATGGCTCATATCTGCTGTGGCCGAGGTGGGCAGATAATCTGCGAATAGGCAGTATGGAATTACGTTTTCTGGATCCTATTCATGCGTCAGATTTTGACAGCTATGAAGAATTTGCAACCTTCTGTAAAAGTCGTATAAAATTTGAGGAGTACTACCCCCCTGATGAGTGCTACCCCACGGGAGGAAATAAGCCTGCCGCCGGAATTCAACGCTTTCTTTACAGATGTCCCGATACGGGCAAAAATGGAGGGATTTTCTCTCCGGATGGTGAACATGTCTACAGCCGCTTCAGTGGTATGAATTATAAGATGAATCTTGCATCAAGATTGATTGATAAAGATGGACAGAAGCACTCTATCATTGATATGTTTGAGGAGATAAATGAACTTCCCATATACAAAGTTAAAGGTGAAACATTGTTGGAAAAGACCGGGAGTAAACTCTCGATGGTCAATAAAGAGCATCAATTGATCTATCTGGATCGCGCTCATGTAGAGCTAACCGAAGAGCAGTTGAGTATTGCATACGGCTCTACTAACCACGTTCTGAGAATAGATGAAATTCGTGCACTGTCGGTTGAACAAAATCATAAATTAACTGTCACAACTTCAGAAACCACATTTCAATTGAACCTTGAAGGTCAGAGTGCACTTCAATGGCAAATATATTTAAGGCGTCTTCAGAAGGGTGAAAAACCGGTAAAAAGTCTATAGATGAGCTCCTGGACAATTGACATTACGGCGGGTCAGTTTTTTCTCGATTTTGCGTGGCTGAGTGTTTTGCTTGTAATTGCAACAGTATTACGAAGCCAGGTACCGTTTCTTCAGAAATACCTGATACCCGCCAATTTACTTGCAGGAACCATAGGGCTCTTTATAGGAATGAACGGGCTTGCGTGGATCGATCTCACTTCTGACCGCCTTGGTGCATATGTATATCATCTTCTGGCTTTGTTATTTATAGCCTTGGGTATGCGTGCACCAAAGAAAAAAATTGGATTGTCGTCCATCAAGTTTGGATTAATATTCCTTTCAGTCTACATGGTGCAGGCTATTATTGGCCTGTTAATAGCTTTTCTCCTTTTCTATACAATAATGCCAGATCTGTTTGTGGGTATTGGCTTTTTACCTCCACTTGCCTTTGGGATGAACCCCGGTATTGCCTACACGATTGGCGAAAATTGGGAACTGTATGGGTTTGAATCGGGAGGGATTGTTGGACTAACCTTTGCTGCAGCCGGCTTTTTGGTTGCCTATACAGTTGGAATCTGGCTTGTCAGGAAAGGAATCAAAAATGGTGAAGCATCATTCATCGATTCTGAAGAGGAGTTATCCGAGGATGTACGAACGGGTATTTTGAAAAATCCAAAATCTAACAGTGAAGAAAAAATTACGACTTCTTCTGAGTCTATCGAATCCCTGACTCTGCATATGGGCTTAATCGGGCTTACCTACGCCTTAACTTATGGTTTCGTAAAACTGATGGAAGTAGGCCTGATTGAAGTGGGAGCTGAAAATGAAGTGACTACTCTTTGGTCTTTCCACTTTATTTTTGCGGCAATATTGGCCATCGCTGTGAGGAAGGTGATGGATATGTTCAAACTCAGCAAGGTTATAGATGATATTACAATGACCAGATGCTCGAATCTGTTTATGGATTTTATGATTGTAGCTTCGGTGGCCGCGATAAGTTTTGTGGTAGTTGCTATGTATTGGGTACCCCTTCTTACAATATCAATATCGGTTGCAGCTGCTACGTGGGCCGTTATCAACTATCTTACAAAGGATGCCTTCAGGCAGTTTCGATTTGAACGGTTTGCGGCAATTTTTGGAAATATGACGGGTACCTTGCAATCAGGATTGGTACTGCTGAGAATTTTGGATTCCGGAATGAAATCTCCGGTAAGTTTTAACCTGGTTTATGGAAGCGGACTGGCATTAATTTTCGGGTTTCCTCTGCTGATCTTGATAAATGCTCCTGTTCACTATTTTTCAGATGTTATTCAGGGTTTTTGGATTGTATTGGGAGCTTTAATTTTATATTCAATGGCTATTGCATTAGCTTGGCAATATTTCAGAAAATCGGGCTCTGTTTGATGGAAATCGTTTAAATCTGATTATTCCAGAGTAAACAGAGGATTAAAATATTGACCTTTTAAACCTAATAAAATCTGTCAGATGAAAATTAGAACGCTAAATATCATTCTATTTATCTCCCTGTTTTTGCTTAGCTGTCAGGGTTACGATCGTACTGAAATTCCTGCAGATGAGATTCGTGAATTGATAGAAGGATTTAACGGTGTAGCCGGTGTATATGTGAAAGACTTGGTTACCGGAACTATTGTCGAAGTGAATGCGGATACAGTTTTTCCAACGGCAAGTATGATAAAAGTACCCATCATGGTAAAAATATTTGACCGCGTAGATAAAGGCGAACTGGGCTTTCGAGATGATTTTGAGTACGGTCCTGAGCCCGCCTATGAATACTCAGGAGATATAATCAGTGACATAACACCGGGTTCAGAAGTAGAGCTTGCCGAGTTAGTTCATTTGATGATGTCCACATCAAATAATACTGCCAGTTTATGGAATCAATATCTGGCAGGAACAGGTACGGCAATTAATGATTATATGGCTGAACTGGGGCTTGAGCATACTCGCGTGAATTCTCGTACAGATGGAAGAGGTGAAAATTTCCGGCAATATGGATGGGGACAGACTTCCCCTCGTGAGATGGCGACTCTGGTTGAGCGAATTTTTAAAGGAGAGATCGTCAGTGAACATGCTTCTGAGCAGATGTTCAGAATTATGAGCCGAAACTATTGGGATCATGAAGCATTGTCAAAAATCCCTCCAACAGTAAATGCGACATCTAAAAACGGTTCCGTAAGCAGGTCAAAATCAGAAGTGTTGCTTGTGAATGCGCCATCTGGAGATTACGTTTTTTGTGTAATTACCAAAAATCAGGAAGATACCCGCCGCGAATATGATAACGATGGGTGGGTTCTGATCAGACAAATTTCCGGAATTTTATATAATCACTTCGAACCGGATAGTGATTGGCGACCTAATATGGATAGAAATAATTATTGGTGAATTTTGTTTCTCCGATCTTAAATAAAAAAAAGACCACAGCTTTCACTGTGGTCTTTAAGTTTCAGAGTTTTGAAATTAGCTTACTGAACAATCAGCTTGCCAACCATTCCCCCGGCAAAGTGCCCCGGGAAACTGCAGATGTAGTCATATTCACCTGTTGTTTCAGGCACAGTGAATGTGATTGTGTCTGTCTCTCCATTGCCAAGCATTTTGGTGTTAGCAATTACTTGATCTTCAAATGATGGAGGGATGTATTCATTATCTCTTGCCTGAAGAGCGGCTCTTTGGAATGCATCAGCATCTGTTCCTAAATCAAGGAGTGCCAGATTGTGCGACATTACTGTTGGAGGAAGTGTACTTACGGTTGTAAGTCGGATTCTGAGTTCTTCACCCGGTGCGGCTTCAATTGCTTCGAGAAGTAGGTTTTGCCCTGCAGCGCCGCCCGTTACGAGTCCGTCGCCAGCTTCTCTAACTACAAACTTCATGTCGTCAGTACCTATAATCTCTATGGTTCTAACGCCATCATCAACAGCGGTATCTTGTGCTGCTTGTTCGGTTGATTCACCACCACCGCATGCGACAAAAGCAAATACGAGTGCGATTAACATTGAATTGAATAGAATT
>SKGY01000241.1 GCA_007117235.1 Balneolaceae bacterium | reverse complement strand
CTTGAGATAAACGGAACTTCAGTCGAAGGCTTCTCCCCTGAAGAAGATCAAAAGTTAACAGCTGGTGATGTGGGCACTTCTTTAGAGATAGTTGTGAGAAGACCGGGTATCAATCAGTCAATCACCTTCAATCTTGAGCGTGAAAGAATTGAAGTAAGAAATATCTCTTTTGTTACTAAACTGGGTGAACAATCAGAGATCGGTTATGTTCAGCTTACAAGATTTGGACAGAGAACAAGTGAAGAGCTTAGGTCAAGACTCATCGAAATGAATGAAGCCGGTAATCTGGAAGGAATCATTCTTGATCTGAGAAATAACCCAGGTGGATTGTTAAATGAGGCAGTAGATGTAGTGGATAAATTTATCGAACCGGGCGTGACCGTTGTTGAGACCCGCGGCCGACATGAGGATATGAATAATGTATACACTACTAGTGAGCCTCCGCTATTTGAGGATACTCCACTTGTGATTCTCATAAACAGGGGTAGCGCAAGTGCCTCTGAAATTGTTGCCGGCGCATTGCAAGATCTGGACAGGGCTGTAGTGATTGGAGAAAACAGCTTTGGTAAAGGGCTTGTTCAAACCATTCGTCCACTCTCTTACAACACAAGTTTGAAAATTACAATCTCAGAATACTTCACTCCAAGTGGGCGTGGAATACAGGCCATGAGTTACGGTGGTGAAACAGGCAATGCCGGGAATTTAGTGCCGGACTCATTAAGAAGAGCATTTCAAACAAAAAATGGACGAGTAGTTTATGACGGTCACGGAGTAGAGCCTGATATTTTATTTGAGGAGGGGCGTTCATCACTTCTGGAAACTGCTCTATTAAGAGATAACTTGTACTTTTTCTTTGTGAATGAAAAAATCAGCGGAGCCGAAGAAAGCTACTCTGATCAAGAGATTCCTGATGGATTATACAATGAATTCAGGCGCTTTTTGATCGAGCGTGGTTTTACGTATGAAACGCCGGTTGATTCTCATATTGAACAAATTGGTGACAACTTAGACCTTTTCTCAAACAGAGAATCGGCAGGTAAAAACCTCGATGAGTTGAAGGCTCTGCTTCGAGACTATAAACTTTCAGTAGTGATGGATAACAGGGAGCCGATTGAGAGAGAGCTCTTTTCAGAGTGGATATCACAAACAAGGGGAGTGTCGGAAAGACAGAGAAGAATGTTAGATTACGATAGTTATGTACAGCAATCGCTTGAATTATTGAAAGAGCGTAACAGGTACAACTCTATTTTAACACCTTAATAATTGGGAAAAGCAGACCTTCATACCCATACAAATGCTTCAGATGGCGTACTTACTCCTGAAGAATTGATTCTCAAAATTAAGTCGAAGGGACTCAAAACAATTGCAATTACCGACCACGATACTATTAAAGGGTATCAACAAGCAGTTGATATAGCTGAGAAAGAGAATATTTGTTTGATACCCGGAGTTGAAATAACAGCTCTTTGGGGTGATAAAGAGGTGCACATTCTTGCATACTATTTTGACCCGGAAAACGAACCATTTCAACAACTGCTGTTAAGGCAGAAAAGAGCTCGTATTCTGCGAATGAAGGCTATTGTAGAGGAGCTAAAAAAACAGGGTATTGATATTGATATGGATGAGGTGAGGGCAGAGTCAGGCC
Source organism: Balneolaceae bacterium (assembly GCA_007117235.1). Taxonomy (GTDB): domain Bacteria; phylum Bacteroidota; class Rhodothermia; order Balneolales; family Balneolaceae; genus Rhodohalobacter. The sequence continues at coordinate 7,370 of SKGY01000241.1, read as the reverse complement.
CGGGTAATGTTGGCAGGCCCCATGCAGCTTCCGTGTTGATAAGTAAAGGTTATGTTGCTAGCGTGGCAGAAGCATTTATTCGCTACCTTTCAACCGAAAAACTTGAAGATATTAAAACTGAATATGCCACCATTACTGAGGTTATTGAAATAACCAGAGCAGCCGGTGGAGTTCTATCACTCGCGCACCCTGGACCAATTTACTCACAGAATGAAATCGATGAATTACTTAATTTTGGAATAGACGGGATAGAGTGTATTCATCCAAGTCACAATTTTAATGTGCAGCAATCGTTTAAGCGATTGGCTAAGTCCCGGAATTTATTGGTTACGGGCGGGAGCGATTATCACGGGAAAGGAAAATCAGATTATGAACCACATTTGGGAATTGTGACAATCGGCGATGCTCACGTTCAGTCTATAAAAAGACTTGCTCAACGCAGAAAAAATTAAATTTATGACAGAAATTAAAATAAAGAATGAGCTAAAATGGGCTCACATAAAAGTGGCAGTAGTTGCTGCAAAATGGAATTCTTTTATCACAGACGAAATGTTAAATGGCGCACTTGATGCGTTAAAAGGAAAAGGTCTGACAGAGGGAAATATCTATTCAATGAGATGTCCCGGTTCTTTCGAGCTGCCGCTTGCTTGCAAATACTGCTTTGATCATCTGGATGTAGACGCAGTTGTTGCCATTGGAGTTGTAATACGAGGAGGCACTCCCCACTTCGATTATGTATGTGAATCCGTAACACGAGGGTTAACTGATTTAAACCTTATGGTGGGAAAGCCGGTAGCTTTTGGCGTTCTAACAACAGATAACGTTGAACAGGCAGTTGAAAGGGCAAGTTTAGACAAAGGAAACAAAGGTGCTGAAGCAGCAATATCAGCTTGTGAAATGATTGAATTGAGCCGATCAATTCAGTCGTCACAGTGATAATTAGAGGTTGAATAAGGACGCATTAAACCCTATTTTTTAAGGCTTGTAAACCCATGGGAATTGGATGAAAAATTTGGAACCGTTAACGCTTACGAATATTGATCAGACTGAAGAGGACAAAGCTCTTCAGGAGAAAGTGATTTCTGCAGGTTCCATTCCCAATCACATTGCTATTATTATGGATGGGAACGGTCGATGGGCTGAAGATAAAGGTAACATACGTTTATTTGGTCATAAAGCGGGGGTTGAATCAGTAAGAGATGTGACAGAATCTTGTGCTCAGCTCGGTGTGAAGCATCTTACCCTTTATGCCTTCTCAACAGAGAACTGGAACCGACCGTCAGCTGAAATTAATGGTTTGATGAAGCTTTTGGTTAATTCACTTCAAAATGAAGCGGAACGGCTGCACAAGAATAACATCAAACTTGTATCTATAGGCCAGATTGATCGGCTGCCGGACACCTGCCAGTCTAAGCTTCAGGAAGTAATAGATCTTACAAAAGATAATGACAGACTGGAACTCTGTCTTGCTCTAAGCTACTCAGGGCGATGGGATATTATCGAAGCTGTGAAAAAGGTGTCCAAAGAAGTTCAAAACGGTAATATTTCTCCGGAAGACATTGATGATGAGCTGATAAGTGCACATCTGTCAACCGCCGATATTCCCGATCCGGATTTAATTATACGGACCAGTGGTGAATATCGAATCAGTAACTTTCTGCTTTGGCAATTAGCTTACTCAGAACTGTACATCACACATACATTTTGGCCCGATTTCAGAAGGGATGAGCTCTATGAGGCAATATTTTCTTATCAAAAACGTGATCGCAGGTACGGGAAAGTTAAAAACGGATATACCAAAAGGTTATCTCAGGCAGTTATCAATAAAATTATATCTTAAACAGCAGTTAAATACATCACGTGTTAAAAATTAAGTTTCTCTTTTTCTGCACCGCGTTAACATGTATCGGGATTCAATCAACTAAACAAGTACAGGCTCAGGACACTACCCGTTTTGAGATACTTGATCCCACAGACGTCATTCCACTAGAATATGAAATTCGGGAAATTGTAGTTTCAGGTATTGTAACTGCTCGCGAAAGCTTCATAATTAGCAGTAGCGGATTACGGGTTGGTGATCGCGTTATGATACCGGGTGATAATATTTCTAACGCAATTAAACAGCTCTACAGGACAGGACTTTTTTCTGATGTACAAATTATGCATCAACGGATTAGTGGTGGTGTGCGAATTGAAATTAAAGTGCAGGAGCAGCCGCGCCTTCAGAGATATGAAATTGTAGGTCCAAAACGATCAGAGCGTCGAGAGTTGAGAGAGAGGCTTAATCTTCTCTCCAGCTTTGCGGTTACCAATTCAGTTAGGACCCAGTCACTCAACACAATCCGTAGATACTACAGAGAAAAAGGATATTGGAATACGCAGATAGAGTTAACCGAAGAGCCGAGTGATGTTGCCAATCGCGTAATTTTAACATTCAATATTGATCCGGGTGAAAGAATAAAAGTGCGCGAGATCAATTTTGTAGGTAATTCTGAGTTCAGCGACAGACGGTTAAGAAAGGAGTTTGATACTATTAAACAGGATCGATGGTGGAGAATTTTTAAACGCCATGTATTTACACAGGATGAGTATGAAGAGGGAATTGCCAATGTGCTACAATACTACAGGGATAATGGGCACAGAGATGCCAGGGTAGTAGAGGATTCCATCTATGTTGACAATTGGAGAAGAAGTAAAGACGGTGTGATTTTTGATATCGAAATTGAAGAAGGACCCCGATATCATATCAGAAATATAGAGTGGGAAGGAAATACTGTTTACACTGACCAACAGTTAACTCAAGCGTTTGGATTTAGTAAAGGCGATGTGTTTAACGAGTCTCGTTTCAGAAGAAATCTTGAAATGAGCAGGGATGAGAGTGATATCAGAAGTTTATATGAAAATATCGGATATCTGTTTTTCCAAATCTATGAAGATATTCGAGTTGTTGAAGGTGACTCACTAGATGTATCATTTGAGCTTATAGAAGATGAAATAGCTACAATTCGTGAAGTTCGATTTACCGGAAATACAAAGACTCACGATGATGTGGTTAGGCGGACTATTCGTACTGTACCCGGTCAGACCTACAACCGTTCTTTAATTATTCGATCAATCCGTGAACTTGGGCAGTTGGGTTATTTCAACCCCGAAGGTATCCAGCCCGATCTTCAACCCGATCAAGAAAACTATACAGTTGATATTATCTATGCACTTGATGAAACACAGGGAACGGATAACTTCGAATTCTCAGGCGGTTTTGGTGGGCGACAGATAGGAATTATTCTTGCCGCTCGTGTTAACTTCAATAACTTTTCAGCCCGAAGAATTTTTGAACCGGGAGGGTGGGCGCCAATACCGTCAGGTGACGGACAGCGGTTATCATTAGGTGTGCAGGTAACCGGTCGTGGTTATCAAAGCTACAATTTCAGTTTCACAGAGCCTTGGTTACGAGGAAAACCAACATCACTTGGTGTTAATGTTTCATACGATTATTTGAACTTTAACAGAAGATTTAGATCTGGTGGTTTAAATCAACAACAAGCAAATCGACGAAACGAGCTATTTACAGCGGCAGTAAGTTTGGGGCGCAGATTGACGTGGCCGGATGATTTTTTCTCTCAACGAACAATTTTGACCTACAACCGATTTAACGTAGCCGGGTTTAGCGGGATATTTGAAGATGGTAAAGCGGATCTGTTAACACTTCGTCAGGTTATAGAGCGAAACTCAACAGATAACCCAATTTCACCAAGAGGCGGGTCTAAGTTTAACTTCTCAGCTGAGGTTGCGCTTCCAGTTCCCGGTTTCGCTCAGTTTTATAAGCTGAAATCACAATATCAGCACCATCATAATATTATAGGAAAGCTAGTATTTAGCGCGGGAGCCGAATATGGTTATATGGGGTATTTCAGCGAGAATAATCAAAGTAATTTTCAGCGATTTTATCTGGGTGGTACCGAAATACAGCAGCGTCAAAACTTCCTGAATGATAATATTGACCTTCGCGGGTTCCCGGGTGGTTTTAACGGTGTTATCTCCCCGGTTGATCAAAATCAAAATCTGACAGGTGGACGAGTGTTTAACAAATATTCAATGGAATTACGATATCCTGCTGTAGCATCAGAACAGATTCAGTTAATACCATATATGTTTATAGATGCGGGAAATACATTTTCTAACCTGGGTGAGTTCGATCCATTCAATGTGAAACGTGCGGCCGGTTTTGGGACAAGAATTTTCCTCCCAATTCTAGGTTTGGTTGATTTAAGTTACGGTTATCGACTTGATGGAACACCACCATCTAACGAGGGTGCAGGTTTAAGAGCGGGTGAATGGCAGTTCTTGTTCAACATTGGTGCACCATTCTAAACATGCTGAAAAAGTCTGTACATATCAGTCTTATTCTGTTGTTTGGTTTGTTTGAGCCCGCTGTGGCACAAGATCAGAAAATAGGTTTTATAGACTCGGATGTGATACTTCAAAATATGCCTGAATACGCAGGAATTGAACAACGACTCTCATTGCTCAGTGATACATGGCAGAGGGAAATCAATGAACGTGAGGCAGAACTTGAAGAACTTGAGCTTGATTTTCAGGCGCGAGAAATACTTCTTACTGATGATGTACGTTCACAGCGTATCAACGAAATTAATGCTAAGCGAACTCAAATAGAACAGCTGATTGAACAGCGGTTTGGTCCACAGGGTGACTATTTTACCCGACAGCGAGAACTGCTCGAGCCAATACAGCGTCAGATATTTGATGCATTAAACACGGTAGCAACCAGAGATGCTTTTGACTTTGTATTTGACAGAGCACAAGACACAAAATTTCTATTTGTGAGACAGCAATGGAACCTCACTGATGAAGTGATGTTAGAGATGGGAATAGATCTAACAGGCAATTAAAAGACGTAAATTATAACTTAGGTGGCTTAACAATATACATTCTATGAAAAGACTACTACTTACATTTATCATGCTCTCCTTGCCTGTAATGGCTTTTGGTCAGCTTAAAGTTGGGATTATGAATCCTGATGAGGTGCTTGATGCATTACCTGAAACACAACAGGTACAAACTCAGATTGAGCAATACATTCAGGAAAGACAAAATGCTTATCAGGCACGATACCAGGAGTGGATCGAAGACCTGACTGATTTTTCAGAGCGGGTAGAATCGGGTGCTCTCACCGGTGCCGCACAAGAGCAGGAAGAGGATCGACTTGTGCAAGCACAGGAAGAACTGAGCAATCTACAAACGAGAATACAGCGTCAGATTCAACAGCGCCAGAATGATCTCTTCACTCCACTTTTAGCCAGAGTAGAGGCTGCAATGGGTGAGGTGTCAGAAGAGATGGGGCTAGATTTTGTACTTAACAGAACAGCCAGCACAGGTGACCCAATTGTATATTACTCATCTCAACGGGCCGCTGACATCACGCAAAGAGTCATTGAAAAACTTACACAGAACTAACCAGAACCATTTATAACCATGAAAAAATTAATCATTTTAAGCTCTGTCTTTTTAATCGCTATCACAACATTGATGGCTGCTCCTGCTGCTCAGGCTCAGGATATGAAAATCGGTTTTGTTGAACCAAGAGCGATACTCGAACGTATGCCGGAAATGAGAGCTGTTCAACAAAGGCTCCAAAATTTTGCTGAACGTAAGCAGAATGAACTGGTAACCAGCGAAAGACAACTTCAAACAGAGATCGAACTGTATCAGCAGAAAGTTGGTGTTATCTCAGAATCAGCCAGACAGCAAGAAGAGCAGCGACTAACTCAGATGGAAACGGAATTCCGTCAGTTACAGCAACGTGCACAACAAGAGATGCAACAACGACAGGCAGAATTAATGGGCCCACTTCTACAACAGATGGAGGAAGCTATCTCAACTGTTGCTTCAAGAATGGGATTAGATTATGTGCTGAATACCACGACATCTAATGGTGACGTAATTATTCTCTACGTATCTCCACGTGTTCAGGAAGAGTATGACATCACAACTGCCGTAATGGACCAGTTGGATATCTAAAGAAACGGATACAATCTTACTTAAGTTAAAAAAGCCGTCTTGTTTGAGACGGCTTTTTTTATGCCTCTACTTTACATTTTTTCTTCGATTTCGGATATAATCCTCAAAAATATATCCACCCAGTTTATTCAGTGATGAGTAGTATGCCCGACCCTGATTTGCTTCAGTTAACTCCTTAACAAAGTTTTGCAGATACGGGTCTCTCGCAATCATAAAGGTTGTGATGGTGATATTCTCTCTCTTACATTTCACAGCTTCGTCAAGCACTTTGTTGACAATTTTTCGATCAAGGCCAAAGCTGTTTTTGTACAATTTTCCGTTTTCAAACATGCATGACGGTTTTCCGTCTGTAATCATGAAAACCTGTTTATTCGAAAACTTTTTTCTCTGAAGAATATGTCTCGCTTTCTGTAAACCATGAAGTGTATTAGTGTGAAAGGGTCCAACTTTCAGGTATGGAAGATCTTTTACTTCTATTTCCCACGCCTCGTTTCCAAATGCTATAATATCCAGTGAATCTTTAGCGTAGTTATTCATTATAAGTTCTGACAGACCCATGGCCACTTTTTTGGCAGGAGTGATACGATCTTCTCCGTATAAAATCATAGAGTGACTGAGATCAATCAACAGCACAGTTGAGGCGGATGTATAATGATCGGTGTTGTACACTTCAAGATCATCTTCTCTCAGATCAAATTGTTCGAGTGAGCTGTGCTTTAACATGTTCATCATGGTCGCAGAACTGTCAATATTGGCCGTATCGTCGCCCGGCTTCCATGAACGGGTTTCGGGCTGTCTTTCAAGTCCTTTGCCGGTGTATGGCGTTTTATGGTCACCCTGTCCGCCTTTTCTAAGCTGAGTAAAAATCTCATCCAGAGACTTCTGCCTGATACTCCGATCAGTTTTTGCAGTTGGCACCATTACAGATTCTTCTTCATCAAACTTGATGTAGCCGCGCTCCTGCATCTCATCGATAAAATCACCAATACCATAAGATTCATCGAACTGATCGGTGATTTTGTATTCGTCATCAATCTGGTTGAGCCAGCGAAGTGCCTGAGAAACATCCCCACCTGAAATGGTCAGCAACTCCTGAAACAGATCCCAAAGTGTCTCAAATGGAGATTTGCCATCCCCACTGTTAAACCGATCGTCCCATTCAGAATATTTGAAATGCATATATCTACAATTTGACTATGATGTACAGTTTAGGTAACAGTTGGGTTAATAAAATAATTGCATGGTTTAACAATGAAGGTGATCTTTATTTGAGATTTGAGATTTGAGATTTGAGATTTGAGATTTGAGATTTGAGATTTGAGATTTGAGAT